>JAQQAM010000228.1 GCA_028532905.1 Spirochaetales bacterium | reverse complement strand
CCGGCCTCTGGGACCGGATAATGAGTGTATTGCCTGTAAGATGGGTTTCTCTCATATCTGTCAGAATCTGAATTTCATCGGTGTGGATTCAGAAGGTGCCTTTCAGCAGTACTGGAAGGTTTCTGCCGAAATCCTCCATGCCCTTCCTGAAGAAATGGACCTGGAACTGGCAGCTCTCACTGAGCCTCTCGCGGTAGCCTGTCATGATGTCTCCAGATCAGGTCTGAAAAAAGGAGACCGTGTGGCCATCATCGGCGGAGGACCCATCGGTCTTCTGATTGCTCTTGTGGCTCAGCAGGACGGTGCGGATGTCCGTCTTCTGGAAATCAGTAAAGAGCGCCGGGATGTGGCAGAGGATATGGGAATCAAGACCATCGATTCTCTGGCAAATGATCCTGTTAAAGCCGTTTTTGACTGGACCGATGGTGACGGAGCGGACATAGTCTTTGAAGTTTCCGGTTCCAAGCCCGGTGCTGCTCTGATGACCGGTCTGTGCCGCCCCCGGGGTGTTATCGTTCTTGTGGGGATATTCGGAGCCCCTGCGGAAGTGGTTCTGAAGGAAGTGTTCCTGAGAGAGATCGACATCAGAGGGGCCAGAGTCTATCAGGCGGAAGATTTTGACAGAGCCATCAGCCTCCTGCATGAGAACAAGGCTCCCTGGCGCAAGGTTATTTCAAAGGTTGCCGGACTGGATGGTGCGGAAGCCTGTTTTGCCTCCCTGGATGAGCAGGCCAACCTGATGAAAATCCTGATCAAAGGCGAATAGGTCTGAAATAATGGATAAAATAAAAGATATCAAAACAACTTTATTCCGTGTCCCTCTGGCAGAAGTTTTAACCGATGCCATGCACGGAAACCACTCCCACTTTGAGCTGATCACAGCCAGGGTGACTCTTGAAGACGGAACCGAAGGGGTAGGGTATTCCTATACCGGAGGTTTCGGCGGAAGAGCCGTCTATGATGTTGTGGAATACGATTTGAAGCCCTTTCTGATCGGAGAGGATGCGGCCTGTGTTGAATCCCTGTGGGAACGAATGAACTGGAAAATTCACTATGTGGCCAGGGGGGGCATCGCCTCCTTCGCAGTTTCCTGTATCGACATAGCCCTCTGGGATATCCGCTGTAAAAAAGCCGGACAGCCCCTGTACAAGATGGCCGGCGGAAACAGAAACTGGACCAAAGCCTACTATGGCGGCATTGATCTAAATTTTCCTCTGGACAAGCTCCTTTCCAATATTGAAAATCAGCTGGCATCAGGACATGAGTCTATTAAAATCAAACTGGGTCAGAAGACCCTGGACGAGGATATTGAGCGTATTGCAGCTGTGAGAAATCTGATCGGTCCTGAACGGGATTTTATGGTGGATGCCAATATGAGCTGGTCTGTTGAAAAGGCCATAAAAGCCACCAGACGGATGGCTGAGTACAATATCTACTGGCTGGAAGAGCCTACAATTCCCGACGACTTTCCCGGTTATGCCGTGATTGCCGAGGCTTCTCCCGTACCCATCGCCCAGGGGGAAAACCTCCATACTGTTTATGAACACCGCTATGCCATGGAATGGGGTAAGATCAGCTTTCCTCAGCCCGATGCCTCCAATATCGGGGGAATTACAGGATGGCTGAAGGTGGCCAGAATGGCAGAGGTTCTGAACCTCCCTGTTTGTACCCACGGGATGCAGGAACTCCACGTCAGCCTGATGGCGGGTATGCCCAATGCGGATTATCTGGAAGTTCACAGCTTTCCCATCGATCAGTATACAAAACGTCCCCTTGTTCTGAAGGACGGATTGGCATATGCTCCGGAAACTCCGGGTACGGGTGTGGAATTTGACTGGAATAAACTGGAAGAACACACATTTCTCTGACAGGGAATACACAAGGTGTGAGTGTAATTGATCATAGAACCTTCGGGTCTGTGTTTTGGATGCTGAAGCCCTGACCCGGCTGCGGCAGTATTGTAACCCTTTGGTCTACTTTATCAGAAAAGACCCTGTCCGGAATGGACCGGGTCTGCAAGGAGTAACATAATGTTTAACGAAAAAAGCTTTGATCTGAGCGGAAAGGTCGCCCTGGTGACAGGTGCCTCCTACGGAATCGGTTTTGCCATTGCCAAAGGCCTGGCAACATACGGTGCAAAAATTGCCTTCAACGATATCAACCAGGAGCTGGTGGACAAGGGACTGGCTGCCTACAAGGAAGAGGGCATTGAAGCCAAAGGCTACGTGTGTGATGTTACAGACGAGAAGGCTGTTGGTGAACTGGTGGCCTCAATTGAATCCGACCTGGCTCCCATTGATATTCTTGTGAACAATGCGGGAATCATCAAGAGAATCCCCATGCACGAAATGACGGCAGACGAGTTCCGTCAGGTTATCGATGTGGACCTGAACGCCCCCTTCATCGTTTCCAAGGCTGTACTGCCCTCCATGATGAAGAGAAACTCCGGAAAAATCATCAACATCTGTTCCATGATGAGCGAGCTGGGAAGAGAAACTGTTTCTGCCTACGCCGCTGCCAAGGGCGGACTGAAGATGCTCACCAGAAATATTTGCAGCGAGTACGGTGCCTACAATATTCAGTGTAACGGAATCGGACCCGGATACTTTGAGACTCCCCAGACGGCTCCCTTGAGAACACCCGAGCACCCCTTCAACAAGTTCATCATCTCCAAGACCCCCGCTGCCCGATGGGGTAAGACCGATGACCTGATGGGACCGGCTGTCTTCCTGGCGTCATCCGCCTCTGACTTTGTTAACGGACACGTTCTGTATGTAGACGGTGGAATCCTGGCCTACATCGGAAAGAATCCCATCGAAGTATAAGATTTAAATGTCCCGGTGTTTCCGCCGGGACTTATTTGGGATAGAATCGGGTATGCCTGTACAGATATTGGATAAGTCATTTTTGGTATTGGAAACTCTTTCCAGAGAATTTTCGGGTCTCAGTGTTTCGGAGCTTTCGAAGCGGGTTGATCTGAATATTTCCACAGTTCACCGTATACTGGCGACCTTTTCAGCAAGAGGATACATACAACAGGATGATGACAAACAATACAGTCTGAGTCAGAAATTCATTGAACTCTCCAGTTCCTATCTGGGGAGTCTGGATCTCAAGGAAGTGGCGGCTCCTTTTTTAAAGGATATGTCGGCTGTTCTGAATATGACTGTGTTTCTGGCAACCATGATGGACAATCATGCTGTCTATATTGACCGGCATGACAACCTCAATAAACTGAGGTGCTATACCATTATCGGCGAAAGAAAACCCCTGTACTGTACAGCTCTGGGAAAGTCCCTTTTAATGGGATTCAGCCAGAGAGAACTGGATCATTATATTGAGCACTGTGATTTTCAGAAGTTCACAGATACCACCTTCAACAACGGAGATGAGCTGCGGAAAGATCTGGAAAAAAGCCGGCACCGGGGATGGTCCGTAGATGATGAGGAAGGGGTGGAAGGAGTTATCTGCTACGCCGCTCCCATTCATGACTACAGGGGACATATCATTGCTGCCATGAGTACCTCCATTAATAAGGAGGACCTCAATTCTGAGAATCAGCAGGCCATTATAGACTCCTTACTGAGGGTTTCCCGATTGATATCAGAAAAGATGGGATACCGGGGAAAACAGGATAAATAGCCCCCCCAGAGAGCCTTAAATAAAGTAAAGAGTCTTATAGAATAAACCAGCCGGACCGGATCAGGCATCCGGCAGTATCTGAAAACCCCTGTGGGGGATGGAGATTAAAGATGAGTAAAGCCGCCGTATATAAAGGCAATAAAACTATAGAAGTCGTAGAAAAAGAAAATCAGCCCCTGAAAGCTGAAGAAGTCAGACTGGATGTCGCATACTGCGGGATCTGTGGTACAGACAGACACGCCTACCACGGTGTCATGGACGGCAGAATCGGAACAGAAGCTGTTATCGGACATGAAATGTCCGGAGTCATCACAGAATGCGGAACGGCTGTAACAGATTACAAAGTCGGAGATGTTGTTGTGGTTCGCCCTCTGGACTGGTGCGGTGAGTGTCCCACCTGCAAAAGAGGGTTCACCCATATCTGCGAAAATCTGAATTTCATCGGACTGGATTCTGAAGGGGCTTTTCAGTCTTCCTGGAATGTACACCAGAGAATCCTCCACAGAGTTCCCGAGGGCGTTTCTCTGAAAGATGCGGCCCTGGTGGAACCTCTGGCTGTTGCCTGTCATGATGTGCGCCGTTCAGGAGCTGCATCCGGAGATTTTGCCCTGATTATCGGGGGAGGACCTATTGGTATTCTTATAGCTCAGGTTTTGAAAAGCAAGGGTGTCGATTTTGTCCTTTCCGAAGTGAATGAAACCCGCCTGTCCATAGCGGAATCCATGGGGATTAAAACCCTGAATCCCCTGAAAGATGATATACCCGCTTCTCTGAAAGAGATGAATAACGGCTCTCTTGCGGATGTGGTGTTTGAAGTTTCCGCATCCCAGCCCGGTGCTCTGTCCATGTCGGCCTTTGCCCGTCCCAGAGGAAAAATCGTTCTTGTGGGAATTTTCGGTTCCAATCCTGAAGTCTGTCTTAAGGATTTTTTCTGGAAGGAACTGGAGCTGCTGGGAGCCAGAGTGTATGCCGGAGAGGATTTTGATGAAGCCCTCCAGATTCTGAACAGTGATGATTTTCCGGCGGAAACCGTCATTTCAAAGGTGTATCCTCTGGAAGAGATGGAGAAGGCTTTCCGGGATCTGGATGAAGACCTGTCGGTGATGAAAATCCTTGTACAGTGCGGAGATCTGAAGTGAAAGAGATTCAAATCGGAAAGAATGGAATCACAAGTTCTGAACTCTGTCTGGGAACCATGTATTTCGGAATTAAGGTTCCCGAAGATGAGTCCTTCCGCCTGATGGATTACTATTTTGAACAGGGCGGCCGCTTTTATGACACGGCCAATAAATATGCCACCTGGGTACCCGGATTTCCCGAACCTGTGGGTGAGCTGATGCTGAGCCGCTGGATCAAGTCCCGTTCCAACCGGAATGAAATACAGATTGCCACAAAGATGGGGTTCCCCTACGGAGATGTGCCCCAGGGGCTGAAGAAGGAACTTATCTTTCAGGAAGTGGATAAGAGTCTGAAGCGCCTGGATGTAGAGCAGATTGATCTGCTGTATGCTCATACGGATGACTACTCAACACCCCAGGAAGAGTATATGGAAGCCTTCGATTCACTTGTGAAGGCCGGAAAGGTGAAAGCCCTGGGGGCCAGTAATTTTTATGCCTGGCGCATGGCATCAGCCAATGAAATTGCTGTGAAAAACGGCTGGACACCCTTCAGCTGTACCCAGGCCCGGCTTTCTGTTCTCTGGCCCAAAGTGAATGCCAATTTCGGAAGACAGCTGCCTGTCACCCCTGAAGTACTGGACTACTGCAAGGTTCAGGATGTGGCTCTATTGTGTTATTCGCCCCTGCTGCAGGGATTCTTCGGAAGAACCGACAGGGATATGCCCGCCGAGTATGATACGCCTCAGAATAATGAAATAGTCACTCTGTTTCGGGATGCCGCAGCGGATATGAATGTTTCTGCCAATACTCTGGTTTTGAGCTGGATGAGAGAGCAGGGGATGATTCCCCTGATTACAGGAAGCACAATGGAGCAGATCAAAGAGAATATTGATTCTCTGGACTGCCGGCTGGATTCCGGTATCAGTGACAAAATCGCCTCTCTCTATTATCCTCATAGAGAATAATTTTTAAGGAAGCGGAACAGTTATTTTAAATGAGCATACAATCCATAGACAGAGCATTTGATATCATTGAACTCATTTCCCGCAATCCCCAGGGGATTACCTTAAGTGAAATGGCAAACGCTCTGTCACTGCCCATCAGCACGGTGTACCGGATTGCGGCCGATCTTGTCAAAAAAGGGTATGCAGAGAAAAATGCAGCCTTGAATACATACAAGATCGGCTCAAAGTTCCTGATGCTCTCCAGTCCCTTTCTGGTTAATCTGGAACTGAAAACTGAGGCCCATCCTTTTCTTATGGAGCTGTCGGGGCAGGTGGGTTTTCCCGTTTTTCTGGCCGTGATGATGGACCATGAAGTCTCCTATCTCGATAAAGTTGATTCCAGACAGATGCCCGGAGAGTACTCCATCATCGGTCAGAAACGGTCCCTGTTTACCACATCCCTGGGTAAGTCCCTGCTGTTCAATCACAGCGAAGGGGATATTCGGAACATTATAGAAGAGAAAGGGATGATACCCTATACACTGTATTCCATAACTGATCCTGAGGTATTTCTGAAAGATCTGGGGAAATGCAGGGAAAGAGGGTGGTCCTCTGACAACCAGGAGGATCGTCTGGATTTCCGCTGTGTGGGGGTTCCTGTGTACGGTCATGCCGATACAATTGTTGCGGCCATAAGCTGCAGCTGGGATAAAAGCTTTTTCGGGTCTATTGATCCTGAAGAAATGGCCTTGAAAGTCAGGGGCTGTGCCGACAGAATCTCAGAGCATCTTATCAGCCAGTCTCACTAGCAGGCATCAGGCATCGGGATACCTTTTCTGAATATCCATTATCTGTTCTCTGTTTTCAAGAAAAAGATCCACCAGTTCAGGATCAAAGGCAACTCCTTTTTCTTTCTGGAGAAGATCGAAAATTTCCTGTTCCGGCCAGGCATCCTTGTAGTAGCGTTTATTCGCAAGGGCATCAAACACATCCACCAGAGCTGTCAGTCTGGCTGACCAGGGTATCTCCTCTCCCTTTATATTATTGGGGTAGCCTCCTCCGGCCCACTTTTCATGGTGGTTCAGAGCAATTTCTGCGGCGGTTTTTATAGTTGAGATACTGGAGTCCTTCAGAATGGCATAACCTGTAGAGGTATGGTTTTTGATAATGGCAAACTCTTCCTTTGTCAGTTTACCGGGCTTTCTCAGAATGGCATCATCAATGGCTATTTTTCCGATATCATGGACCATGGAGGCAATGCTCAAATCATCGCATTCTTCGTCACTCCGGCCTGCTTTTCCGGCCATCAGATGCACCATTTCCGATACTCTGCGGACATGAGATCCCGTTTCCCCGTCTCTGTATTCTATCAGTTCTCCCAGCATCATAATAATCTGCTTCATTCCGCCGATCATTTTTTTGTTCATAAACAGCCGGTCAAAAGCAAAACCGAAATTGGAAATATACAGGCGGATAAGGCCCTCATTGATATCATTGATCCTGCCTTCCAGGTAGATCAGATTATGTGAATTATCATAGCCTCTGTAACTGGCAATCAGACTGTTGGGATATTTTTTGCAGGTCAGGGCTTTTTCTGATTTCTCTGCCAGAAAATCCTTGAGCTCTTTTTTCAGATCCAGGCTGCTGAGTTCCCTGTCTTCCTGGTCCTCATAGAGTCCGGAACCCGAAAGGATTACCAGTTCATCCGTCTGGCTGTAGGCTATAAACCCGTCGGTGTTGTAGAAGGGGATGCTGCCGGGCTGCCGGGCTTCTGTATGGAAATTCCGTATTCTGTTCAGCTGCAGCAAAAGACCGCTGAAAAAGTCTTTGAGATCGTTGTAATTATAAAACTCCGAGGAGGATTCAATGACCAGTTCCAGTCCTTTTTTCTGACTGGCCAGTTTTTTGAGGTCTCTGTAATTACGGATGGCCGTATACAGGGTGGTGGTGAATTTCTGGGCAGTCAGTTCCGCCTTGGATTTATAGTCGTTAATATCATAGTTGATGATGACCTGTTCTTCCGGTGCAATTCCCGGCTGTCCGGTTTTCAGAATGATTCTGGTCAGATCATTTTTTAACACATTTCTTGTGTAGTCCACCACATCCAGTCCGGATGTGTTCTCTTCCATGACAACATCAAGGAGAACCACCGCAATATCATCATTTTCTTTCAATACCTGAATGGTTTCTTCACCGGTATAGGTATCAATAAACTCAATACCCGCCCCTTCAAACTGAAAGTTTTTCAGTACCAGCTGAGTCACTGTGTGAACATCTTTGTCGTCATCGGCAACAACAACTCTGTACCTGTAACCTGAATCCTGTGCCGCAGCTTTGGATGCTGCCGGTGCAAACCGGAGGAGTCTCTCTTCAGGCTTGTTCTCTGGCATACTCTTAAACTCTCCTGATGTAATGACGCAGAACCTGTATAACAGACATTACTATGTTTATTTAGATATTTACCCGTAAATCCTAACACATTTTGTTCCAGTTTAAAAGTTAAGGTGTTCTCAGATTTTTATTGATATTCACTGATTATTCAATTAATGCTAAATCTTTGAATTCCGGCTCTGTATCCGGGGACATTCAATAAAGTTTTGTATACAATGAGATCTTTAAGAGAATATGCTCAAAAACATAATAAAATACTAATTTTTTTCAGGATATGAAGTGATATGAAACAGCCTTTTAAACTTGCCGTGGTGTGCGGAAAACTGGGAGACGTTGACGGAGTTTCCCTTGAAGTGGACAAATGGATTGAAGTGCTCAGCAGGATGGGACATGAGATTTATACAGTCTCGGGAGTCTATGCAGCCGACCTGCCTCTCATTCCCCAGGAGAGACGGCTGACAGTTCCCGAGCTCTGTTTTGATTCAGATTTTCAGAAGCGGATTGAGACCGTCATGTTTCCTCATATTGTTCCCGGTAATAAATCGACAGGCAGCAGCAAGGACAGGCGTAAACTTTTGGAATCCCTTGATCACAAAGGAACAGATGCCGCCGGAAAGATCCATCAGTTTATTCTGGATAACCATATTGATGCCCTGATTGCCCAGAATACCAATGCCATGCCCATGACACTGGTGGGTGCCATGGCTGTTCATAAACTGGCCTCGGAGTATAAAACTGCGGTGATTTTCCACCATCATGATTTCTGGTGGGAGCGCAGCCGTTTCAGCGGGAATCATATGGAGGAGCTGTTAAAGGATATTATGCCTCCCACTGATCCTTCTCTGGAACATGTGGTTATCTCCTCCTATGCTGCTCATAACCTGAGAACAATCCGGAGGGTTCATCCCCATATCGTTCCCAATTGTGAAGATTTCTGTAATCCCCCTGTTATGGACGATTACAACCGGCAGTTCAGGGAAGATCTGGGCTATGCCCCGGATGATATTCTCTTTCTGCAGCCCACAAGAATCGTACCCCGTAAGCGGATTGAAGACTCCATTTATCTGGTGTCCCGTTTTCAGCAGAAATATCCGGAACTGAAAGAGCGTATACGCTTTGTTATCTCTCTCTACCAGGGGGATGAACTGGATGACAGCTATGTCCACAGTATTCAGAAACTGGCAGAACAGGAAGAGGTGACTCTGGATCTGATTGCAGAGCGTGTAGCCTCCGTCAGAGGAACCGATGCAGAAGGCCGGAAACTGTATACCAACAGGGATGTTCTGGTAAATGCGGACTTTGTCACCTATCTGCCGGTATGGGAGGGATTCGGCAATGCCCTTCTGGAGACTGTCGCCGCCCGTATACCCCTTGCTGTGGCAACATATCTGGTTTACAAGACAGATATTATGAACCGCGGGCTGGACTGTGTGGAAATCAGAGACGACTATGATGATCAGGGCCGTTTGATTATCCCTGAGAATTCACTGAAACAGATTTATCAGATTGTAACGGATCCGGCTGTAAAGACCATGATGACAGAACGGAGTTTCAATGCCATGAAGAAAGCCTTCGGCATGCCGGTTCTGGAAGAGAAAATTTATCATATTCTGGAGTCCTACGGTGATGAGATTATGGCCTCCAGAAGACGTCTGTCCAAAAAGAAAACTATTTTTTCTGTGTAGAGATACTCAGAAGGACTGAGGTTTTACCCCTCTCAGGCAGATATGGGAATTGAATCCCTGGGTGGATGTTATTTCCCTGAATCCCTGCCGGCTCATCTGGCTGATAAGGTCGGTGACAGCTGTCCGAACCCTGAGGGGAGGGCCTTTCGGCAACCGGGGATTCTCTTTTTCCCAGTCTATGAGCAGGAGAACGCCTCCGGGTTTGAGAACACGGAATGCTTCAGAGAGAAACCGCTCTTTGTCATCTATTTCATGATAGACGGCGATACTCCATAGACCGTCTGCCGCATCATTCTCAAAGGGGAGTTCTGTTTTGTGGATCAGGCAGGGTCTGATACTCTCGGGCATAGAGGATTGAAGAGCGGCTATCATTTTTTCCTGAATATCAACAGCATGAATCACAGCTTCTTGAGCAAACTGCCCGATGGCCCGGGTGAATACTCCCGATCCGGCGCCATAGTCTATGAGCAGACGGGGATTCTCAAGAGCAAGAGCCTCCCAGATAAGGGCGGGAGGAAGCCAGTTGAACCGCACAGGATCATTGAGTTTATTGAGGTCTTCAGAGTTGAACAAATTCTCAGTCATATGAGTTCATTATAAACAAAAGTTCAGAGTTTTCATCTTAATTGGAAAAGTATTCTTACAAATGTTTCAGGTTTTCAGTATTCCTTGTCATAAAATAGTATCCCAGAGCCCCTGCCAGAGTACCGGAACCGGCAATGAGCAGAACAGGAGTGTAGGAGTTCACCGCGCTTACAAGAAGCCCTGCCAGAGGGGCCCCCAGTGCAGCAGCCACACCATGGAATGCCAGTGCTGTGGGATAGACTGATCCCAGATTGGCTGCTCCGTAGACTCTGGCTGTCTGATCCGGAGCAATCACCAGAGGCCCTCCGTAGCAGAAACCCAGAACAAATCCGGCAGGAATAAACAGTCCCCTGTTCAGCCCGGCAAGAAACAGAAGGATCACAGAAATAAGAACTCCTGTGAAATTGAGAAAGGCCGTTCTGCGGGGAGACAGTCTGTCGGCAATGATTCCCCAGGTGATTCTTCCGCTACCGTTTCCCACTGAAAGAGCAGCTACCGCCACAGCCGCCGTTGCCGGAGCAACACCATGAAACAGACCGAAGGGTTTTAAAGCCCCGATCAGCATGAGACCGGGGAGTGTTCCGAAGAAAAGGAAGAAGGTTATTCCTGTAAAATCCTTCAGATGGGTTTTTATGGAATCGTGCTCCTCTCTGCTGCCGGTTCGGATGAGGCCGTCGGGTGTGGCACTGAGTATGCCGGCCAGGATGATGACTGCGCCCCAGAGGGCTCCGTTAAACTGCAGTATTCTGAAAAGGGGCCATCCCCGGCTTAAGAGGAGTTCGATCACACCGGCCAGGATCATGCCTCCCGTCCCGTAGCCGGCCACCGAGAGTCCTGTCACAAGCCCCCTGTGTTCCGGAAACCAGAGAAGGCCGGCTGCCACCGGACAGACATATCCGAATGACATGGCGGGACTGATAAACAGAATATAAGCCAGCAGGAACACCGGGTAGTTCCCCCCGGACAGGGAGGCCAGAAAATGGCCGGTGATAAACAGGGTTCCCGATATGAGTATCAGACGGCGGGGACCCCATTTTCGCAGCAGTTTTCCTGCAGGAATCATATAAAGGGTGAAAAACAGTATGGTTATTCCGAAAACAGTCTGGGTCTGCAGAGCTGTAAAGCCCCAGTCTCCCGAAAGGGTGGGGACATAGCTGCTGAAGGCGTAAATACCCCCCAGACAGATTTGTACAATAATACCGGCAATAAGGGATACATATCTTTTCATAGTGAGAAAGTATTAAATAAAAGAGTCCTTTTTTCAATCGTGAGAGAAGGAAAACTACTTTTTTCTCTTTCTTTTCCCTGTTATCATATCCGTCAATGGAGAACAGAGAGTTCAGTAAAATCAGAGAATTCACATCCGGAGCCAGGGGGGCACTGCCTCTGCTTCTGGGGACAGCGCCTTTCGGTCTTATATACGGCGCCCTGGCTGTGGGAGCAGGTCTGTCCAATGCCGCAGCCGTGGCCATGTCCCTGTTTGTCTTTGCAGGGTCAGCCCAGTTTATTGCGGTGGGACTGGTGGGAGCCGGAGCTCCTGTGGCTATTATTGTACTGACCACTCTGGTTGTGAACCTGAGGCATATGCTGTACAGCGCCACCCTGCTGCCCTATCTGAAAAAACTGGCTCAGCCCTGGAGAATCGCTCTGGCCTTCTGGCTGACCGATGAAGCCTTTGCCGTCTGCATCAGCCGCTACAGGCAGCAGGATGATTCACCCTACAAGCACTGGTATCAGCTGGGTGCTTCCCTGGCTATGTATGTAAACTGGCAGATCTGGTGTATTCTGGGGCTGGTTATGGGAAGCCGCATCCCGGATGCGGGGGCCTGGGGGCTGGATTTTGCCCTGCCCGTAACCTTTATCGGTATGACCATTCCCTTTGTCAAAAACTCAGCCACCGTGGTCTGTGTCCTGACCGCCGCAGTTGTTGCTCTGCTGACCGGAGGAATCCCCTTCAAACTCGGCTTGATTATAGCCGCCCTCGCCGGTGTTGCTGCAGGACTTCTGGTGGAGCGGTCTGTTAAGATCAGAACAGTCCTCAAGGAGGAGCAGCTGTGACCACCGTCGAAATCATTATGCTCTTTGGTATGTTTGCCGTTACATTTTCGATCCGCTATATACTGCTGGCTGCGGCCGACAGGTTTCAGATGCCCGAACTCATGGAGCGTGCTTTGTATTATGTGCCTCCTGCGGTTTTGACGGCAATTCTTGTTCCTGCGGTTCTGCTGCCTCAGGGGGTCTGGGAGCTGACTCTTTCAAATGCCTATATCTTCGGGGCTCTTGCCGCTGTAGCGGGGGGAGTTATTCTCAGAAAGCATACGCTTATGGCGTCCATTGTCAGCGGCCTGGCTGTTTTTTTCATCTGGAGATTTCTTTTCAGCTGATCCGCCCGGGGAGGAGACTATGCCGGATTTCAGAATCAGAAAAATGGAACTCAAAGATAAAAATGCTCTGATGGAGATCCTTCATCTGGCAGATCCCCATGGAGAAGGACATCCCGCACCGGAACTGGTCTACCGCCGCTGGGGAGAATATTACTTTGAAGAGAGCCGGGATCACTGCTTTGTTGCCGCGCACAGGGCAACAGACCGGGCCGCCGGAGTCATCCTCTGTGCCCCGGATACTCCCGGATATCAGAAAATCTTTAACAAACACTATTACAGGGAAATACAGAAAACTCTGGATCAGGTGGAGAACTCTCACCCCGGTACCATCAGAAAACACCATATGGCCTACTATCGGAAACGGGAGGGGGTACAGCTGAACCTGGTTCACTTCCGATCAATGAGGCACATCTACCGGGAGTATCCGGCACATCTTCACATCAATATCCACCCCGACTGCCAGAGACTGGGGCTGGGGCATCTCCTGGTGGATGCTCTGCTGAATCCTCTGAAGGAAACGGGCATCAAAGGACTGCATCTTATTGTGGCATCAGACAACAGTAAGGGGATCGGATTTTACAGAAAATACGGGTTCAAGGAGCTTCTGAATATTTTCCCCCGGGGCAAAAACGGGATTATTTACGGATTAAAAACATCTTAAAAGGATATTATTTTACCTATAAATTTGCTTTGGTTCTTTTCAAAGCCCTTCATTTTCAATACTATGGTCTGAAACTAAGGTCTTATGTCATTGAACCTTAGCATGTCACCGCATAGCTAAGAAAGACTCATTAAAACAGAGCCTGAGGGCTCTGACTAAACAGATGCCGGGATAATTCTGTAATTTCCGGCAGTATACAGGAGGAAAAATGGAATACTCTGTAGAAGTAAAAGAAATGTGTCCCATTTCCAGAGGACCCAAGCATGAATCTGCTCCCATTCCGATGGAAGGTAAATTCAGGGTTGCCAAAGACGTTAAAGATATCTCCGGTTTTACACATGGAGCCGGCTGGTGTGCACCCCAGCAGGGAGTTTGCAAGCTGTCTTTGAACATCAAAGAAGGAATTATCGAAGAGTGTCTGATCGAGACAATCGGTTGTTCCGGTATGACTCACTCAGCCGCTATGGCTTCTGAAATCCTTACAGGAAAAACCATCCTGGAAGCTCTCAATACCGACCTGGTATGTGATGCCATCAACGTTGCCATGAGAGAACTCTTTCTCCAGATCGCCTACGGCCGTTCTCAGACTGCTTTTTCTGAAGGCGGACTTCCCGTTGGTGCCGGTCTTGAAGACCTGGGTAAAGGACTTGTTTCCCAGGTGGGAACAACCTACGGAACCAAAGCCAAAGGTGCCCGTTACCTGAACCTGGCTGAAGGCTACATCACAAAGATCGCTCTGGACAAGAATGATGAAATCATCGGTTACGAGTACGTAAAGACCGGACCCATGATGGATATGATCGTCAAAGAGGGAAAAGATGCCAACGAGGCTGTTAAAGCCTGTACCAACAGCTACGGTCGTTTTGCCGACGGTGTAAAATTCGTTAACCCGAGACACGAGTAGGGAGGAGCAGAAGAATATTATGGCACTGTTTGAAAGTTACGATAGAAGAATTAAACAGATTGAAGTTGTTCTGAAAGAGAACGGTATCGCTTCTCTGGAAGAAGCCAGAGAGATCTGTAAAGAAAAAGGATTTGATCCTTACGAAATAGTTAAAGAGACACAGAACATCGCATTTGAAAATGCCAGCTGGGCATACGTTCTGGGTGCTGCCATCGCTGTTAAAAGAGGCGTTAAAGTGGCCAGCAAGGCTGCTGAAGTTCTGGGTGAAGGTCTTCAGGCTTTCTGTATTCCCGGATCTGTTGCGGATCAGAGAAAAGTAGGGATCGGACACGGTAATCTGGCTGCCAGACTGCTGAGCGACGAATCCAGCTGTTTCTGTTTCCTGGCCGGTCATGAGTCTTTCGCTGCAGCGGAAGGAGCCATCAAGATCGCTCAGAATGCCAACACTGTAAGAAAAGCTCCCTTAAGAGTTATCCTGAACGGTCTTGGTAAAGATGCGGCCTACCTGATCGCCAGAATCAACGGATTCAACTATGTTGAAACAAAATTCAACTATGAAACCGGTGAACTCGCTGTAGTGAATGAAACCAAATTCTCCGATGGAGACAGAGGTTCCATCAACTGCTACGGTGTGGATGATGTAACAGAAGGTGTAGCTGTAATGCACAAAGAGGGTGTGGATGTTTCCATTACCGGTAACTCAACCAACCCCACCAGATTCCAGCACCCCACCGCAGGTATCTATAAAAAAGAATGCAATGAAATGGGCAAAGACTACTTCTCAGTAGCCTCCGGCGGAGGTACAGGAAGAACTCTGCATCCCGACAACATGGCTGCCGGTCCCGCCTCTTACGGTATGACAGACACCATGGGAAGAATGCACTCCAGCGCTCAGTTCGCCGGATCTTCCTCTGTACCCGCTCACGTAGAGATGATGGGACTTATCGGAATGGGTAACAACCCCATGGTTGGTGCTTCCGTTGCTGTAGCGGTAGCTGTAGAAAAGGCAATGGCCTGATTCTGAATCTCTAACCAGATGATTGTAATGCCTCCGGAGAAATCCGGGGGTTTTTTTTGATTCATTAGTAATCGATGGTTATACTATAGGGTAGTTGTGGACAGGCCATATAAACATGGATCCAAAGAAAAGAAAAAAACTGTTACTGGCGATTCTCTTTATCCTGATACTGCCGGGAAATTATTTCTCTTTGAATTTCCTTTCTTCCACAGATTTTATTCTCGGTAATATCCCGGTTTTCGGAATAGCTTTACTCTATCATCCTCTGTGGGCGGCGGCAGCGGGTCTTGTCTCCGGCCTTGTCTGTTCCCTGAAATGCGGCCAGTTTCTGACGGTTCCCCTATTTATTCTGGAAGCCCTTCTCCTCTCTGTCAGTGTGCACAGGAAAAAGTCTGTGGCTCCTTTATTGGCTCTGACTCTCTTCTGGCTGCTCCTGGGAACTCCTTTGTCTACTTTTCTTTTCTCCCTTTATTTAAAACTGCCGGCAAAGCATACATACCTGCATCTGGAACTATTTCTTCTGAATTCCCTTTTTTCCCTGTCCGTCCTGAACCTTATCCTGACTACCCGCCGGGCACAGCTGATGCCAGCCGTTAAGGCTCTGCGCCTGAACCGTTTTTTCAATTTTATTTCTTCCTGGATGATTATTCTGACACTTGGAATTGTGGCACTGCTGATCAGCATGACGGCCAGATCTGCCGGGGACCTGGAGTATCCAGCAGAGTTTCCCGCTGCCTCCGGTACGGATGTTTCCTTGATACTGATGATGATCTGCTTGATGTACTTTTTCCTTATACCGGTACTCTGGCTTATGTCAAAACGTCTGGGGGAAGTACTTGATGATCTGATTCTTCAAAGCTCCAGAAATATGTACGGTCTGGAGGATGTACAGAATCAGGAGGACTGGCCGGAAAGCAATATATGGGAACTCAGTCATCTCAGCTACCGCCTTAAGGAGGTTCTCTCCCAACAGAAAAAATTTTCATCCCTCCTGAACCGGCAGAATCAGGCTCTATCCCGTATGAATGAATTATTAACTGACAGTGAAGAGAATCTGAGGATAACCCTGAACTCCATTGCAGATGGTGTACTTGTTTGTAATGACAAGGGAATGCTGCTGTCCATCAATCCTGTTGCCGCCAGATTGTGCGCTTATGTGCAGAACGGATCAGAACAGGACTTTCTGCAGGATATACTGATACTCCGGGAGGAATCTTCAGGTGTTATCTGCTCCGATTATCTGGATTCCGTACTTCAGAAAGGACAGATTATAAAGCCTGAACACAATTACTGTCTTCAAAGCAGAACCGGTCAGGACTTTATAGTCACTCTGTGCGCTTCTCCCATTCGTCTGAACCGGAAAGACAGGATAAGAGGGGCGGTGATTGTTCTCAGGGATATTACACAATCCAGGGAACTGGAAGAGCAGCTCAGGCAGTCCCAGAAAATGGAGATTGTGGGTCAGCTGGCCGGTGGGATAGCCCATGATTTTAATAATCTTCTGGGGGGAATTCAGGGAATGATATCGGTGATGAAGCTGGACCTGGACAGCGACAGTGACGGATACGTAAGGCTGGGGGAAATCACCAGGCTGATCGGCAGAGCGGCAGATCTGACTTCCAAACTGCTGTCTTTTTCCAGAAAGGGCAAAATGGTCAGCAGTGCCGTCGACTTTCATGACATCATCAGAGAAACCAGAGCTCTTCTGCAGCACACTCTGCCGGGGGGAATACGGACCAGCTGTCATCTGAATGCTCCGTTCAGTACAGTGCAGGGAGATCCTAC
>JAQQAM010000227.1 GCA_028532905.1 Spirochaetales bacterium | reverse complement strand
GAATTCAGAAAAAAATCAAAGATTAAACTTGCTCTTAGAACGAAAAATTAAAAAAATATCGGATATGAAACATAGAATTCATGAACAAAAGATAGCAATGACTGAATATAAAAAATCAATAAATTCATTAAAGAGAGAGTGTAGTGAATTAAGTAATCAGTCACGGGCATTAATTGCATTATTTAAAAGAAGAAAGCTATATAATCCTTATGTAAATCTCTTATTTTATTTAAAATATAGTATAAAAGGTAATCCCTATTTTAATATTGATTATTACAAAAAGAAATATTGTAAGTCAGGAATAAAACAGTTCTTTCCATTTTTACATTTTGTATTTCGTGGTGTTTATATGGGATATTCTCCTTCAGAAGAGATCTCAGTTTTTGCTTATATAAAAAAACATCCTGAATTTTTATTACAGAATGAGTTCTTTCTTTCTTATTATAATACACATCATTAATCTATTAAATTGTGGGGCTATATATGAAGAAAATTAAACATCTTTATATACATATAGGAAAACCAAAGACTGGTACAACTACTTTACAGAATACTTTGTTTAATAATCGGGATTATTTTATTAGTAATGATATTTATTATCCTGGAGATTTACCTGTAAATCATGGACATTCTTTTTCTCCTGTTTTTATGGATGATCCAACAAAGTTTATAATTTTCAAAAGAAAAGGACTCTCCGATTTTGAAATAAATGAGCTTTGTGATAAATATAAAGATGCATGGATTAAAGAGTTTGAAATATGTACATGTAATAATTTTATTATTTGTGGTGAGAATCTGTTTAATGCTGAAAAAAAATCAATTGAAAAGATGAAAAAT
Source organism: Spirochaetales bacterium (assembly GCA_028532905.1). GTDB lineage: Bacteria > Spirochaetota > Spirochaetia > DSM-2461 > DSM-2461 > Oceanispirochaeta. The sequence goes on along the minus strand of JAQQAM010000227.1, from coordinate 4,096 downwards.
TTTCTTGATGAGTATTTTGATAGAATTACTATCGTATTATATGTACGAGAATTTGCCTCTTTTCTAACCAGTTTTATTCAACAACTTATCAAAGCAGGAGTTTTTTCAGTACCCATTGAAGAGAAGGCTCTTTCATTGATAGATAACCATACTTCTGTGTTGTATTACAAATATGGTATTGAAAATTGGTCTTCAGTGTTCTCTGATTCAGAAATGATAATTAAGCCTTTTATACGTGAAAAGTTAATTAAAGAGAACATTGTAGATGATTTTTTGAATATTATTTCGAGCGGTATAGACTTAGGTTGTCTTACAACAACCAATAAGAATGAGTCATTAGGTTTTACCTCATTAAAAATACTGGAACAGTATAACATTCATTATCCTTTGTTTGATGGAAAAGTATTGAATCCTGAGCGGGGAATAAATCGATTTGAAACAAGTTTTTTTTCTAATCTGAATGATACAAAGTTTTCTCTTTCTATTAGACTTGCTGAAAAACAAAAAGAAATTATTATAAATGAAATAAAATATGTAAACTCAAAATTGTGTAGTGAATATAAGTTTAAAGAAGAAATAAATTTCATTATGGATGATCGTGAAGGATTGCTTGATTCTGTATCAATGGATTATTGTGTGGGACTTCTTAATAATTTCAGTAAAAAGTTAGTTACGATCAACTTATTATCTAAAAATAATAAAGAAAGACTAAACAAAATAAAAAAACAGAATAGGAAAATTAAAAAATTAGAAATAGAAAAAGGTAAGTATGCGAATACAATTCTTAAATCATATAAAAAAAAATGCAGAGCTGATATAAAATCAAATCTATTTTATTATATTACTACATTTTATAAGCCGCATAAATTGTTTAATAAATCTATTTATAGAAAGAACTTTAATAAAAAGAGTTTTAGCTTCTTATTACCATATGCTCATTTTATTTTCTGGGGCTGTTATCATAACCTCTCTCCCAATGGTATATTTGATATATATAAGTATGTTTTAAAAAATCCTAATATTATAAATACAAATAAAAACATACTAGAATATTATACAGTTAAAACTAGCTGAAATATTATTTTAGAAAGGATTTATCGTGGAATTAAAAAATGAATTGTTGTCCTATATTAAAGCTAATCAGAGTCATTTTATAAATGCTTCAATTAATGCTGGTAAGGAAATAAAGTTAGTTAGAAAATCATCATTTAAAGTTGAGACAAAAAATGATAAATCACCGGTAACACTTGCTGATATTAAATCAAATGAGATTATTCAAAAATCATTGAATTTATTTTTGTTTAAAAATAATACAATTCCGGTAATGTCTGAGGAAGAGCAGTCAATTCCTTATCATATGAGAAAATACTGGGATTATTATTGGTGTATAGATCCTCTTGATGGAACAAAAGAGTTTATTAATGGTCGGGATTCATATACAACAAATATTGGTTTGATATACAAAGGAGAACCTATAGCGGGTTTTGTATATTTACCAGAAAAAGATGTAATATACTGTGGTATTGAAGGATATCCGGCTTTTAAAATTATCAATGCATCAGTAGAACCGGTTAAGTTATCAATATCACCCAATTCTGAGGTCAAAAAACACCTTAATATTGTCGCAAGTTTATCTCATTTGAACACTGATACTGAGAATTTAATTAACTGTCTTAAACAAAGTTATAGTGAAGTCAAATTGATACAAGCAGGCAGTTCATTGAAATTCTGTTTTATTGCTGATGGAACTGCTGATTTTTATCCAAGGCTGGCTCCTACAATGGAATGGGATACAGCTGCTGCAGATGCTGTTTGCAGAGCAGCAGGATGTTTTGTGTTAAATGTTGATACAATGAAACCTTTAAAATACAATAAAGAAAATTTAAAAAATCCCGGTATATTAACTTTTGGAAATGATCAGATTGTTAAGAATCTGTCTAATTATTATGAGGACTTATGATGAACCATTATTCAATGAATCACCTGAAACAGCTTGAATCTGAGGCTATATATATTATCCGTGAAGTTGCTGCCCAGTTTGAAAGGCCGGTAATGCTCTTTTCCGGTGGTAAAGACTCTATCTGTATGGCCCATCTTGCCAAAAAAGCATTCTATCCGGGAACAGTTCCCTTTCCATTGATGCATGTAGACACAGGACACAACTTTGATGAAACAATTGAATATCGTGACCAGTTTATCAAAGATATGGGTGCCAAGCTGATCGTCAGGACGGTACAGGACTCTATTGATTCAGGCCGTGTAAAAGAAGAGACAGGTCCCAGGGCCAGTCGAAACGGTCTACAGACCGTCACTCTGCTGGATGCTGTAAATGAATTTAAATTCGATGCCGCAATGGGAGGAGCCCGGAGGGATGAAGAGAAAGCCCGTGCCAAAGAACGCTTTTTCTCGTTCCGAGATGCCTTCGGTCAGTGGGATCCCAAAAATCAGCGGCCTGAACTATGGAACCTCTTTAATGCCAGAAAGAATATGGGGGAACATTTCAGAGCATTCCCTATCAGTAATTGGACAGAGCTTGATGTGTGGCAGTATATCGCCATGGAAAAAATTGAGATGCCTTCACTCTACTACAGCCACAAAAGAGATGTTTTTGTAAGGGATGGAGTGATTCTGGCACATGCAGATTTTATGGAACTCCTTCCTGAAGAAAAAGTAGAAACAAGAACCGTCCGATTCAGAACAATCGGCGATATGACCTGTACAGGAGCCGTAGAATCACCTGCAGCCACAATTGAAGATATTGTTGCAGAGGTTGCCTATACACGAACCACTGAAAGAGGTGGAAGAGCTGACGACAAGAGATCGGAAGCAGCAATGGAAGACAGAAAAAAACAGGGGTACTTCTAGTGAGTAACAAAGAATTTGATGTAGAAGAATATTTGAATATGGAGCTTCTCCGCTTTACAACAGCCGGAAGTGTTGATGATGGAAAAAGTACCCTCATCGGCCGAATGCTGTACGACAGTAAGGCTATATTCCAGGATCAGATGGAAGCCCTTGAAAAAGCCAGTGAGCTCCGAGGAGAAGAGGATGTAAACCTTGCTCTTTTAACAGATGGTCTCAGAGCTGAAAGAGAACAGGGTATCACCATTGATGTAGCCTACCGTTACTTTTCCACCCCTAAGAGGAAATTCATTATCGCCGATACTCCGGGGCATGTTCAGTATACAAGAAACATGGTAACGGGAGCCTCTACTGCTGACTTGGCAATAATTCTAATTGATGCCAGGAATGGGATTCTGACCCAGTCGAAAAGACATGCTCTGATATCATCATTACTCGGTATACCTCATGTTCTTGTTGCTGTAAATAAAATGGATCTGGTGGATTACAGCCAGGATGTTTACAATGAAATCGTAGCTGAGTTTAAAGAATTCTGTGAAAAGCTGAATATTCATGATATTACTTTCATGCCCATATCTGCCCTTATGGGAGACAATGTTGTGGAGCATGGTACTAGAATGCTCTGGTATGATGGTCCTACTGTTATGTCTCACCTTGAAAATGTGACAATCGCGGCAGACAGGAATCTGGTGGACTTCCGTTTTCCTGTTCAGTATGTCCTGCGGCCCAATCAGGACTTTAGAGGGTTCGCTTCCCGAATTCCAACAGGCACTATAAGAAAGGGAGAGGAGATAATGGTTCTCCCTTCTGAAAAAATTAGCAAAATAAAAAACATTGTGACTGCCGACGGAGAACTGGAAGAGGCCTTTGCGTCACAGTCAGTTGTTTTAACCCTTGAGGATGAAATTGATATCAGCCGGGGAGATATGATTGTCCGATCCGGTAATATTCCGGAAAAAGAGACAAGGTTTGATGCCATGCTGTGCTGGATGGATGATGCAGATACTCTGAAAACAAACCAGCCTTATATCATGCGTCACACAACAAGAGATGTGAATATCTTTGTTAGAGATATCCATTATAAAATTGATATGAACACTCTCCACAGAGAAGACTGCAATGCCCTGGAACTTAACGAGATCGGTCGTATTGAAATTGAGGCCGCCAAACCTCTATTTTTTGATGCATATGAAAAAAACAGAGAAACCGGAAGTTTCATTCTGATTGATCCCCA
>JAQQAM010000226.1 GCA_028532905.1 Spirochaetales bacterium | reverse complement strand
CCCATATTCCCGAAGGCTCTGTCCTCATGCTGCAGCCCGCCGGCATCATCGCCGAGCAGAATGAATCAGATCCTCTTCCCGACTGGTTTGCCTCACTCACAGGGGAGGTTGTGGAAACCCCTCTCCTGTCTCTGAGCAGAACCATCAGAACAGCCGCCGGGGATAACAGAATTTCCGCCTTGTATATAGACTTTTCCGGACTGCAGTACGCTTCTTTGGCCGCCCTGCAGGAGCTGGAGTCGGATCTCCAATTTTTCCGTTCCCGTGGCAAGAAGGTGATCGCCTGGTCATCCTATTACAATCTCTACGGAACCTATCTGGCCAGTGCTGCCGATGCGGTGTATCTGGATCCCATGGGGAGTGTGAGTCTTCCCGGATACAGTGTTTACAGAACCTATTACGGTGATGCTCTGGAGCGCTGGAATATTGAAATGGCCTATTTTCATGCAGGAGACTTCAAGTCCTATGGGGAGCCTTTTATCGCTTCCCGGATGTCCCCCGGTCTGAAGGCCGAAAATAAACGGTGGCTGGATGATCTGTGGGGTCAGTATCTTGATTCTCTTGCTCATAACAGAGGAATGAACCCGGATGATATCCGGAGCTGGATAGCCTCTTATCCGGATATGATCCTTTCACTCCAGACAGAAGCAGAGGCGGCTTTAAAGGCATCACTCATTGACGGGATAATGACTCCCGATGAACTTGACCGTGAACTGCTCCGGCAGACAGGTGTGAAAAGAGCCGATATGGTCTGGAGCGGAGATTACAGTCCTGTCAGGGAAAACACAGTCCCTGGCCGGAAGGAGGTTTACGTTCTGACCGCTTCAGGACAGATTCATGAAGGAGAATCCCGTCTGAACACAATAGGTTCCTCCACAGTATTGAATATTCTGGATACGGTTCAGGCAGACAGCAGTATTGCTGCTCTTGTTCTCCGTCTGGATACTGGCGGCGGCAGTGCCTATGCTTCCGAGCAGATCAGAAGGAAACTGGCTGAGCTGCAGAAGAAAGGGAAGAAGGTCGTTGTTTCCATGGGGGGGGTCACAGCTTCAGGGGGCTACTGGATTGCCTCTTCTGCGGATGAACTGTGGACCGCTCCCGGTACCATTACAGGAAGTATCGGTGTGTTTACCATGATTCCGGATTTTTCCGGTTTTGCCCGGGAGACACTGAATCTGGGTTCTGATGGAGTCGGGACAACCTGGATGAGTGGACAGGGCAGACTGGATCAGCCCCTGAATGAAGAGTCCCGTGCCGTCTTTCAGACTACTGTGAATCAGACCTACAGACAGTTTCTGGATCTTGTTGCCCATGGCCGTTCTATGAGTGTAGAAGAGATTGAACCTCTGGCAGAAGGACGGATCTGGACAGGCCTGGAAGCCGCTGACAATGGACTGGCAGACTATACCGGCACCCTGGGGCAGGCCGTGGAGTCGGCTGCCGGGCTGGCAGGTCTGGATGACTATACAGTGCGCTACCACCGCGAGACTCCATTGAATATGGGGGATCTTCTGGGCAGTATGCAGGGGTACGGCCTGAAAGGGTTCCTGCAGGGGACAGGGGGATTCCTTCCTGCTGTCAGTGAGCAGATACTGTCTCTTATTCCCGGACAGGTGTATGCCCTGTCTCATGTGGCAAACAGATAAGTTTTTCCGTTCACTTCAATTTCAAAATCCATTACCCGGGGCCACAGAGGCGGCAGGCACTGACTCTCCAGTTCCAGAGCCTCCTGCAGCAGCGCCCGGGCTCTTTCAGGATACTCCCCGGACAGGTCGGTGCTTTCTCCTCTGTCCAGCATCAGATTATAGAGCTGAAACTCTCCCTTATCACTGTTATACATCAGTTTCCAACCGTCCCGCCTGAGAGACAGATTAAATCCGCTTTTCCAGAACAGCACGTCATGAGGGCTCCCTTGGGCCGTTTTATTGACGTAGGGGAGTAAATCAACACTGTCCAGAATGCGGTTTTCAGGCAGGGGAATCTCAGCCGCCTGGAGAACGGTGGAGTACATATCGATCAGGGTCACAGGCTCTTCAAACCGGCTGCCGGGACTGATTCTGCCGGGCCAGCTGATTAGAAAGGGAACTTCCAGTCCTCCTTCAAACTGACTGAGTTTTCCGCCGGCCAGCTCTCCGTTTTCTGTGGCCAGAGTATAGCTGGCTCCCCCGTTGTCACTGGCAAAAAGAATCAGGGTGTTGTCTCTTATGCCCAGCTCATCCAGACAGGACAGGAGCTCTCCCACTCCATCATCCAGATGGCGGATCATAGCGGCATAGATTCTCCTGTTTTCATCCTGAATATGGGGAAACTGATCATAGTATTCTCTCAGTTCCTGAAAAGGGGTGTGGGGCGCATTATATGTAGCCAAAAGGAAAAAGGGTTTGTCTTCACCCCCTTGGATCTGTCTTTTGATGAAATCTATGGACTCTGCAGTTATGGCATCGGTCAGATGGCGGTTTTCAACGATCTCAACTCCCTTTTTCTGAATGGCGCTGGGGCCTTTTCGTTTCTTATTCCATATATGATTTTCCCAGAACAGATCATGCCTATGGCTCACAATGTTTTCATCCCGGGGATCGGCAAAATAACTGAAGGCTTCCAGAAACCCGTAAAACTCATCAAATCCCCGGTTCAGGGGATGCTGTTCGTCCCCGTAGCCCAGATGCCATTTCCCTGTGAGGGCGGTTGCATAATCGGCCTGAT
>JAQQAM010000225.1 GCA_028532905.1 Spirochaetales bacterium | reverse complement strand
GATGTTTGATATTCCCTGGGACAGCAGCCTGATCATCACAGATGATCCGGCGGATCTGCAGATGGAGTCCTCCCAGGTTCTTCTGTATTCCCCCTGGAATGATATGGATCAACCCGGCAGTTATTTCTTTCAGAACCGCTGGATGAAACTGGATCACTTTCTGATGAACCGGGGACTGACCGACGGCCGGGGACTGGATTATCAGGACAGCGCCTGTATCATCCTTCCTGTGAACAGCGATGATCTGGGAAGGCCTCAGGTCTGGGAAAGCTGGAGAGAAGCTGGCTGCTCTGATCATTTTCCTCTGTTTCTGTCTCTCGGTTTTTCTGAAAAACAGGATTGATTGGTCTGAAGGTCCCTCCCGGTGCTTTTAATTTTTGGCATGGACTGGTAATAATGGTTAAAATTACAAAAAATGGGAGAGGATTATTTATGATTGATTATAAAGACTATGCCCGGGTTGTTTTGAAAAAGGGGCTGAATCTGAAAAAAGATCAGAACCTTCTGATCAACTGCAATGCCGGTAATTACGATATGGCCAGGGAACTGGCAAAAGAAGCCTATGCTCTGGGAGCCGGTTATGTAGAGATCTCCGTAATGGACAACTATATTACCAGAGCCCGTCTGAGTGCACAGGACGGAAAGTCTCTGGAGTATGTTCCCAACTTTGAGATCGGAAAGGGGCATCAGCTTCTGTCTGAGGACTGGGCCCGCATCCGGATAGACAGTACGGAAGAACAGGATGTCCTGTCTGATGCGGACTCTGAAAAACTGGGAACCCTGTCCCGGGCCAAAAGGAGCGCTCTCAACTTTGTCAGCCGTTCCATGATGAACGGGGAGCATCCTTGGTGTGTCATCTGTTCCCCCGGGCCTGAATGGGCTAAAAAGGTGCATGGAGAAGACGCCACAACAGAAGAGCTCTGGGAAACCCTGAAGCCCGTTCTCCGGCTGGATCAGAAGGACCCGGAAAAAGCCTGGGAAGATCATGGTAAATCCCTGTGGGAGCGCTGTGCCCGGCTGAACAATATGAAACTGGACCGTCTCCATTTTGAAGCGGAAGGGACAGATCTGACCATCGGTCTGAATACCATCAGCCGCTGGCACGGGGGCCCTTCCTCACTCCCCGACGGCAGAATGGTGTTCAACAATATGCCTACAGAAGAGGTTTTCACGACTCCCGATTTCAGCCGCTGTGAGGGAAGCGTCCGGGTGACCAAGGCTCTCAAGGTTCTGGAAACCCCTGTGGAAGGAGCCCGTTTCCGTTTTGAGAAGGGACGGGTTGTGGAATTTTCAGCCCACAGGGGAGAGGATGTCCTTCAGAAATTCCTTGATATGGATGAGGGCGCCCGGTCTCTGGGTGAGGTTGCCCTGGTGGATGAGTCATCCCCCATTGCCGCCAGCGGACTGATTTTCGGTTCCATTCTGTATGATGAAAACGCATCCTGTCATATCGCTCTGGGTGCCGGATACCCCACCTGTCTGGAGCTTCCCCCCGGGACTTCAGGTGATGAAGCCCTCAGGGCTCACGGATGCAATACATCCCTCATGCATACCGACTTCATGATCGGGTCATCCGACTTGAATGTGACCGGCTATGATAAAGAGGGCAAGGCCTGGCCTGTTATCCGTAATGGATCTTTTGCCCTCTAGTATTTGAACTCCGGTGCTGCCCAATCCGGGTCAGTGCCGGTGTCAGATCCGGGTCATCCGGTCAGTCCCCTTTATTTTCATGGAGCCTGCCGATGGTGCCGTCCAGCACCGACAGACGGGCTCCGCTTTCCTCCCAGGCTTTCTGGAAATTTTTCAGATGGGTTCCCGCCAGCTGGTACTGCCGGCTGAACACGTCATAATCCTTTTTCAGCTGGGCAATGATCTGCATGATTTCCCGGCTGCGGGAGGAAAAGCTGAACCCTCTGAATCCGTAGGCTGCTGTCTGCAGGTAGGTAAACAGGGATGAGGGGCCGCAGGGGAGAATCCCCATACCCAGAATCTGCTCCATCAGAGCCGCGCTGCCGGCGATAAAAACCCTGTAATAAATACTCTCAGAGGGAATATACATAATGGCAAAGGGCATGGTCCCTTCCCGGGGAAGGATATATTTTTCTCCGATGGAGGCCGCATGGTTCAGGAATATCTTCTGAATACTCCGGGGCAGCTCCTCCCCGGGAGAGCTCTCTTTGAGACCGCTCATCTGCTCCAGGGGGAATTTGGCATCCACCGCCACCTTATAGCTTCCCATGCGAATTACCGCATCCGCCCGCTGTCCTCCGGAAAAACTGTACTGAAACTCATAGGCTTCCCGGGGAAGACGATTCCGGATCAGATCTTCCAGAAGGAATTCCCCCAGGCTGCCTCGGAGCCGGGGACTGTGGAACACCTTGTTCATCTCATCTACCTGCCGGACCAGCTGGTCCAGCTGTTCCAGCCTTCTGCCCATAAGGAGCATGCCCTGGTCTTCGGTCCCCTTCCGGGGTGATTTGCCCTTGCGGATCAGAAGAAGGATCAGCAGGGCGCACAGAAAACTCAGTCCGGCAATCAGATAGGGTTCCATAGGTTCTCCTCCCGGCGGAGACCAGCTTTATAACACGGGGTATTCTCTCTGCCGTACTTCTCTCCATTGAAGCCTAAAACAGGGGAGAATGCAATATAAAGCTTCATTCAGGCAGATAGACCTTTCCCCCTTTTCTGGCTATGATACAAAGCTATGAATCAGTACCATTCTGAAGAGCAGTACCTTGAAGAACTGCAACGGAACAGCTGCCTTCCCGGCGGTTTCAGTATTTCCGTTCAGTCCATCCGTTTTGTACCGGAAGAGAAACAGGACGGCCCGGAAGCCTCCATGAATATGACCGCCATTGTTCTGGATGAACCCACAGAAAGTTTTGCGGGGGTATTCACAAAGAATGCCTTTCCCGGGGCTCCGGTTCGCATCGGACGGAGACTGCTGGAAGAGACAGCCGTACAGGGTGTGCTGATCAACAACAAAATATCCAATGTCTGCACACCCCAGGGGGAAGACGATGCCCATAGGGTTCTTCATGCTTTTACCCGGGCCATGAAGGGGAAGATCAAAGCACCTCTTTTTCCTTCATCCACGGGAGTCATCGGGTGGTCCCTTCCGGTAAAAGCCATGTGTGAGCAGGCTCCTGAACTGGCAGCCGCTTTGAATAAAGACTCTCTCCTGCCGGCAGCAAAGGCCATTATGACCACCGACTCTTTTCCCAAGCTCCGCTCCGTTCCTCTGGGAGAAGGCCGCATCAGCGGTATCGCCAAAGGTGCCGGAATGATCGAGCCCAATATGGCCACCATGCTCTCTTTTCTGCTGACCGATGTGTCTGTGCCCAGAGATATGATGCGCCGGGTGTTGAGTCGTGTGGTGGACAGAACCTACAACACCATCTCGGTGGACAGTGACCAGAGTACAAGCGACTCGGTTTTATTTTTCTCTTCAGGAGTCTGTGCTTCAGTGACGGAAGAAGAGCTGGAAAAAGCTCTGATGGCACTCTGTCTGCCCCTGTCTGAAGATATTGTCCGTAACGGAGAGGGCTGCGGCCATGTTATAAAGGTAATGGTGGAGGGAGCCGCATCTGAATCTCAGGCCCGGGGCTTTGCCAAGGCCCTTGTGAATTCCCCCCTTTCCAAAACAGCGGTATTCGGAAATGATCCCAATGTGGGCCGTTTTATTCAGGCTCTGGGAGATTATGCCGGAAACCATGGTGTTCAGCTGGACGAAGAGAAGGTCAGCCTCTCCCTGGGAGACGAGACCATCTACAGCGGCGGCCGGTTCCGGCTGGATAACGAGAAAGAGAAGCGCCTCAGCGGCTATCTGAAGGAGCGGGCCCTTCCTGCTCCCTGTCCGGGTTATCCGGTACATGATAAAACGGTGGAGATCTTTGTGGATCTTGGAATCGGCGGAAGCCGTGCCCGGGTTACGGGTTCGGATCTCTCCTATGAGTATGTCCGGGAAAATGCGGATTACAGGACCTGAGTCCGGCAGTAAATTACAGAGCCTGGAACCAATAGAGCTCTTAAAGGAATGAATTATGAATGTTGATGTAAACCTGACTGATCAGATCAAAGACGCCTCGGTCCTTCTGGATAACGCCCGGAAAGAGATCGGAAAGAAAATCATCGGTCAGGCAGATATGATAAACGGCCTGCTTATGGGAATCATCACAGGAGGGCACATCCTTGTGGAAGGTGTTCCCGGACTGGCGAAAACTCAGATGGTCAAGGCCACAGCGGATGTTCTGAATGCGGATTTCAAGAGAATCCAGTTTACCCCCGACCTCCTCCCGGCCGACCTGACGGGGACCATGATCTACCGTCCCCAGACGGGAGAATTCGTCCCCCGGAAAGGTCCCATATTCACCAATATCATACTGGCCGACGAAATCAACAGAGCCCCGGCCAAGGTTCAGGCGGCTCTCCTGGAAGCCATGGCCGAAGGGCAGGTGACCATTGGTGAAAATACCTACACCCTGGCAGAACCCTTCTTTGTCATGGCCACCCAGAACCCCATTGAGCAGGAGGGAACCTACCAGCTGCCCGAAGCCCAGCTGGACCGGTTTATCATGAAGCTGAAGGTGGATTATCCCAGCCCCCACGAGGAGCTGTCCATTCTGAACCAGCTGGATAACAGGGACG
>JAQQAM010000224.1 GCA_028532905.1 Spirochaetales bacterium | reverse complement strand
GTGATCGGCTACTCCCCAGGGAGAGTACTACTGGATGGTGGAAGGACTGGACCGGGAAAACAAGGCGGTTCCCCCCTCTGAACTGAGGCGGTTTACGGTTATGGAAGCCGTACTGTCCATCACACCGGTGAAGCCGGCTCCCGACAGCCTGAGCATTGTTGAAAGCTTCGACAATATTCAGTTCAGCTGGGAGAGTACCCTGGACGGTCCCTACAGGGTGGAGGTTTTCAGAAAAACAGGAGGCGGTCTGCCTCTGGTCACACAGATCAGCAATGCCAGCTCCCTGAATCTGGTTCTTCCGGGACAGGGTGAATACTACTGGCAGGTTTCGGTTCTGGATGCCGAAGAAAATACGGTTCTTACCAGCCGTCAGGCACCTTTTGAAATGGTTCAGCGCCTCAGTCCTCCCCGGTTCACAACGCCTGAAGAAGCAGGGGTTCTCTCCCTTCTGGGAGCCACTCCCCTGAATATCGGCTGGCAGCCCGTAGCCGGCGCCTCCTATTACAGTGCCGAGCTGATCCCTGTGAACCCGGCTTTTCCCACAATAGCAAGGGAATCGGGACCGGAAATAAACTGGAACATCATTGATAAAAGCCGGCTCAGACCCGGCGGGTATACTCTGCAGGTACAGGCCCATAACCCTCTGGAAGGAGGCATCGTCAACAGCAGCAGAAGCGCCATCCGGTCTTTCTCTCTGGACAGAGTCCAGGACTACGGCGCTCCCCGGCTGACCTACCCGGCACAGGGACAGAACCTGTCGCGGCTGCAGATTATCGACAACAGACCCTCCTTCCGCTGGGTACAGACACCGGCCCTGGAGAAACAGAGGATCAGACTCTCCTCTGACCCCAATTTCGGCACACTGATCCTGGATGAGGAACTGGACGGCCTCAGCCGGAGTATTCCCGATCTGCCGGAAGGAACCTATTATGTTCAGCTGATGAGTGAAGATACCCTGGGCAATAAATCTCCCGATTCTTCCATCTACTCCTTTAATGTGACCCCCGTCCCGGCTCTTCCCGGTGTTCAGAACTATGAACCCGTAAGCGGCCAGATCATTGATATGCAGACCAGAGACGATATAAGATTCTTCTGGTCCGGCATACCGAAAACAGACTATTACCGGATTGCTCTTTTCCGGGAAGGTTCGTCAAAAGCCGTATTCCGGGAAGATAAATGGAGCGGAACGGAGTATACTTTTAATAAGCTGGAAGAACTGGATACAGGTCTGTTCCGGTTTGAGGTACAGGCCGTCCGGGAAATGGATGGAAAAGTGTTCCAGGAGAGTGCTGTTCAGTCGGTGCCCTTCGAACTGACCCTTCCGGAAATCTCGGAGATTCCGGATATTCTTTCACCGGAGCTGCAGTATGCGCGATAAGATAAAAAGTCTTCTCCTACTCCTGTTCCTGGCAGCTGTCAGTGTTCTGCCCGCCCAGGAAAGTGCTCTTATTGAACAGTTTATCTCCTGGCAGGCCATTGAGGGCGCCTGGGGCTACGAGGTGATTATCCGTTCCGGCGAGGAAGAAGTGATACGGACCCAGGTGGAGGAAGCGGAATTTACCTTTTCCCTCCTCCCGGGGGAATATGAGATTCAAATTGCCGTACTGAACAAATTCAAAAAAACCGTAAGTGCCACAGACTGGAAACCTCTGGTCATTCTGGAAGCTCTCCAGCCGGTTATCCGGGACTTCACACCCAAAGAGGTTTATCTTTCCTCTTCGGGAGATCTGGTTCTCCATGCCCGGATCTATCAGGCCGTTGAGGACAGCAGTATATTCCTTCTGGATGAAGAAGGGAATGAAACTGAAGGCAGGGTAATCTCCATAAACGGTGAGGATGTACAGCTCAGTTTTGATATGGCCGGACTGGCTCCGGGAACCTATACACTCAGGATTCTGAATCCCTCGGGACTGGAAGACAGTGCCGAGGCCTCTGCCCTGACCCTGTATCCCATCATCAAACCGGAGATTAAGGATGTCAGCCTCAGAGAGATCCAGCAGCAGCAGGTGTACAACGACATAGAGGTGCGGGGAAAGAACTTTGTAGAAGGGATTGAAGTCAAAGTCACCCGTCAGGGACAGGAGTTCACCCCCTACAAGGTGGAATGGCAATCGGAAGAGCTTCTCCTGATTTCCCTGATTACCGGTGACAGACCGCCGGGGCGCTATTCCCTGGAACTGACCAATCCCTCGGGAGAATCGGATCTTAAGAAAAATGCCTTCTTTATGGAAGAGGCTCCCCATATGGTGGAGGTCAGAGAGACTCCTCCCCATAACACCTTCAGCCTGCTGGGAGGCTATACTTTTGCCGTAAACATTGATCAGAGTCATGGAGAGTCCGACCCTATCCCCCTGGGATTCCTTCTGAAAGCCAGACACGAGCTGGTGAACTCCCGATTCTGGAAAGCCCCCGGCCTCAGGCCCCTGGGAGTGGAACTGGCGGTGAGCAGCTCACACCTGGACTACCGGAATGCCCCATTTGTCTACTCCCAGCTGTTTGCCGGTTTCTTCATGTACTACCAGGTGCAGCTCACAAAGGGCTGGTCCCTACTGCCCCGTCTGGGAATGGGAACGACCCTGCTCCGGGTCACGGAAGAAAAAATATACGGTGACATGATTCAGGGAGACACAGGCCTGTCCTTCGGACTGGGGGGCAGCCTCCAGAAAGAGATGCACTCCGGCCTGCTCCTGGAAGGGGGGATGGACTTCAGATTTACCACCTACACGGGAGGAAATTTCTTCTCGGCATATCCCTGGCTGGCAGGAGGCTTCAGGTTTTGAAAAAGATACTACTGCTGCTCTGCGGCCTTTTCATCACTACGGTTATTCTTTTTGCCCAGGACACTCAACCTGACGCAGAAACAGGTGCAGATGCTCCTGAGACTGCCGGTGAATCGGATACCGAAGACCCTGAACTGGAAGCCTTCCGGAAGGAACAGGAAGAGTATTTCCGAACCGGATTCGAGCTGTTCATCCATTATCCGGTGAGCATCCATTTTCCGGGCTGGAGCTTTCCGGAAGTGGATTACGACTGGGACATTGTTGAATTCCAGCTGCCCGGTCCCAATATCAGCTGGGGAGGACTGGGTGCGGGTTTCGAAGTGGACTTCGGAAGCCGGAAGGCCTTCCTGAAAAATATGGGAATCGGATCTGTAACGGAAGTGAGCGGTCTGAGTTCATTCAATATGATGGATGACGTGGATTTGACCCTGCTGATCAACTTCCCCTACCTCTATTACACCTCCCGCTATGATACAGCCCTGAACTTCACTGTCCGGGCGGGGATGGGAATCGGTATTGCCGCAGGTTCAGAAGATCTGTTTGCCTACCCGGAAGAAAAGGATCACCTCTTCGGCGCCCTCTATGCCCTGGAAGGAGCGGTGGTATTCTCACCGGGACGGTTCCGTTTCCAGCTGGGCGGCGGCTACCGCTTTCTGGCCATCAACAGCAAGAACATCCATATTTTTACCCCTCAGATGAGAGCCGGCTACAGATTCTGAGCCGGAGGTTAAGGCAGATCCGGGGAAGAACAGCTTAAGCCGTCTTCCCTTATGATGCTGCTATTCTCCTTTCCCGATGTAATCAATCAGCATTCTCCCTGCAATACTCCCGGTTGAGGGAATGGAGGGGAGAGAGTCTTTAGTAAACCAGCGGGCATCATGGATTTCCACCCCGTCGGGAACCGGCTGGGCCAGAGGATCGGTGCACTCCGCTGTAAAGCCCATCATCAGAGAGTGGGGCATGGGCCAGGACTGGGAGCCGAAAAAGCGGATATTCTCCACCTCCAGCCCGACCTCTTCCCTAACCTCCCTGCGGATGGTCTGCTCCAGAGACTCTCCGGGATCTGCAAAACCGGCGATATGTGAATAAAGGCCCTCGGGAAAATTGGCATTATGAGCCAGAAGAATCTCGTCACCCCGTGTAATTCTAGTAATAATTGCCGGGGCAATGACCGGAAACCAGAGCTCACCGCAGTCGGGGCAGCGCCGGGCGTTTTCAGAGTCTGACAGGAGGGTTTCTGTACCGCAGGCTCCGCAGAACCGGTGGGTTCTGTTCCATTCCAGCAGCTGTTTCCCCCGGCTCAGGGGGTACTGGTCCGTATGCCCCGTATCTCTGTAGACAGCGATAAAATCGGTCCACTCCAGACCTTCGGGCAGCTCTTCCCTGCCCTTCAGGGAGAAGGCGCTGAGGTTCTTTCCCTCCAGAGTCCCCAGATGGATTTCATCCTCCCGTTGCTCTGTCCTGAGAAGGTCTTTCAGAACCCTATGATCATGAACGGGATTCCCTGAGGGATTGACAACAAGAGCGCGTTCCTTTTCAGTAAAGACGAGACAGGATTTTCCATCCGCAGAGGGATCGGGTTCAAATCCGGGAATAAATTTCATTTTATGACTCCATGTACTAAACTTGTACTATAGATAAGGCATCACGCCAAGAGGGATTATTGTGGCAGAAAACCTGCTGGTTGGAAATCTGATTCAGGAGAATCTGGAGAAAACATACAACCGGGCCGAACGGATACAAATAGATGACAGCAGTAAAATAGTCATACTCAGCGACTTTCATCTGGGCAGCGGCAGAAGCCGGGATGAGTTCAGAAAGAATGCCCGGCTGGTCATGACTGTTCTGAAAGAATGGTACCTCCCCCGGGGATACATTCTGATTCTGAACGGAGACATTGAAGAACTTCACCGGCTCAGACTCCATACCATCAGCAAGGCCTGGGAAGACCTGTACAAGCTGTTTCTGGAGTTCAAAAGGGGCCCTGGACTGTTCAAGATTCAGGGGAATCATGACAGCGGCCCCTCCTTTGCCTGGAAAACCGGGCGGACCGAGGTAGAGCTGGATGTGAACAGCGACATTATATCCTCCCTGATCCTGGAGTATGACAGTCATGAGATGCTGGTGCTCCACGGCCATCAGGCATCACTGTACAATTCCCCCTTCCGTCACAAGGTGAACCAGTTTTTCCTCCGCTATCTGGCCCATCCCCTGCATATCAACAACATTAAAAGGGATTTCCTGAGTGACAGACCTCTGAAGGCGGAACAGAGGATATTTGAATACGCCCGGAAAAAAGGGATTGTCGCCCTGGCCGGCCATACCCACAGAGCCCTGTTTGAAGGCCACTCGGAAGAGGAGTACCTTAAAATCAGGATAGACAAGATGATCCGGGAGTATATGGAGCAGAAGGAGCCGAAGGATGAAAAACTGGTCAATGCCATCCGCAGCACCGCCGGAATTCTGCAGCAGCTTCTTGAAAATGAAGATTATAAGAGCCGGGGAAGCATCTATGATCCCCTCTCCATCGCCTGCCTGTTCAACTCGGGAACGGTCATACACAGATTCGGGGCGACCTGTCTGGAAATTGAAGGAGGACGGATATATCTGAATGCCTGGTTTGATAAAAACAATCCCCAGAGCCGGATTTTTTTGTACAACAGGGAAGAGACGCCTGTACTGAGGGCAGACTGGATACAGAAATACACTCTGAAATCCGATGATCTGAACTATATTTTCACAAGACTCCGCCTTCTTAATCACAAGAAATAAAGAAAGAGTCTGAAAGGCATTGCAGAATGTTCTTTTTTAATTTAATTATTAATACAGGTTCCAAAGAAGAAGTATGCAAACTATAGAGAGTCAAACTTTTAAAACATCCATTGCAGAAGACCTGCAGGATCTGCTGTCCATTTCTTCCGGACTCAGTGACTATAAGGCAGAAGAAGTGAACAGACCTCTGCTGGGCCGGCTGAATCTGGAATCCTCCCGATGCGAAGAATTGCTGGATGCCTACGGTGCCCAGCAGAATACCCAATGGAGCCCCTTAAGAAAAATAACCGCCGTTATCAAAGCCTTCTCCCGGATTGGATACAGTCTGCTTCATATAAAGAATGCGACCCCTTCCTATAATCTGGTAGAGCTGGATGAGAACTTTGATGACGCCACGGATATGATGATCGCCTCCATTTTCGGAGTTCTGATCAAAGCCAGTCAGGAAATATGCAAACTCAATAAGTCTCTGGATATCAACCACGAGCTGAAACCCATGACGTCCTACCGTTTCGGGGAAAATGAAGTTATGGGAAGACTGGCATCCGACAGAGTCAGAAAACCCTCTGAATTCCCGGGGAAAACAGCAGTCTACCTGGCCACATCCTTTCTGAACCTTGCAGAAGAAAGCATTATGCTGAAGATCTACAAGAAGCTGAATGAGGATGAATACAGCGCCGCAGTTCCCGAAGAGGTATCCGAAGAGAAACTCAGACTTCTGGAGAATAAATTCCACAATCTTCAGTCCCTGTACGACACCTATCTCTCCGGTTCCGATGTGGCTCAGAAAGATCCTAGCCTGCCGGTTTTAAGGGGGCATATTTCCGTGGTGTACCATCTTCTGGAATGCGCCACAAACCTGACCCATTACTATGAACGGCACAGCCTGTATTTTCATGAAAAAACAGTACTCACCGCTCCCATACTGGACAAGGAACTCCTCTCCTGGCTGATGCAGTATTTCATTTCCTTTCCCGAGCGCTACATTCTGGCCTCCCAGAAACTCTGCAAGGAGATTCTCAAACACTACGCGGAAATGGGAGAAATAGAGGTTCCGATCCCCAATTACAGGGGATTTCATGTCAGACCCTCCACCCTAATTGCCAAGATTGTGGTTCACTACGGCAGTGATGTGACCATGATGCTGGGAAATAACGAGTACAACGCCTCCATGCCTCTGGAACTGTTCCGGGCCAATGAGGAGATCAATCAGGTCAAACGGAAGAGTGTTTCCGAATGTCTGGTGACCCATAAACTGATTGCCCAGGATATTTCAGCCCAGTACGATACCCCTCTGATGAAGAAAATCCTCAGGATCGTCTTTCTGGATCTTCTGGAGAAGCAGAAGATTATGATTTATGACAACAACTTCTCCTTTGATGATCTCACTCCACTGGAAAACGAGACCCTCGGGGAGTTTGCCAAAAGGGGTATAGCCCTCTATCTGGCCATGGGTAAGATTGATATTGTCAGCGACACCACAGTCACCTTCAAGGGGGACAAACGGGTGCTTCAGGATCTGGAGACTCTGGCCAATCACGGTTATGGTGAGGACAAGTTCGGAAACAATATAGTTCTGCCCCCTGCCCTCTCCTACTTAAGACGCTGACCGGCAGCAGCCCGGACAGGGCGCCCCTCCCCCTCAGGGCTGCTGATTAAATATGAGCTGATCTCCCTCTTTCCGGCAGTAAACCGTATCTCCCTCGGCAAAACGTCCTTTGAGAAGCTCCTTTGACAGGGGATTCTGAATCAGATTCTGCACCGCCCGTCTCAAGGGTCTAGCGCCGAAGGCGGGATCATACCCTTCCTCTGCCAGCCAGTCCAGGGCATCATCACTGATATCAAACTTCATCTTTTTCTCTTTCAGTCTTTCGGTAAGCTGTTCGGTCAGCAGCCGGACAATGCCTCTGATGTGCTCTTTGTCCAGAGAATTGAAGGTGATGATATCATCAATCCGGTTCAGGAATTCGGGCTTGAAGGTCCGTTTCAGAAGTTCCCGGAGCAGCTCATTGGTTTCTGCGCCGGCTCCCTTGTCCAGAATGATATCGGAGCCCAGGTTGCTGGTCATAATGATAATGGCATTCCGGAAATCCACAACCCGTCCCTGGCTGTCTGTGAGCCGGCCGTCATCCAGAAGCTGCAGAAGGATATTGAACACATCGGGGTGGGCCTTTTCTCTCTCGTCAAACAGAACCACCGAATAGGGCCGGCGGCGGACGGCTTCGGTCAGCTGTCCCCCTTCTTCATACCCCACATATCCGGGAGGCGCTCCCACCAGGCGGGAGACGGCAAATTTCTCCATGTATTCACTCATGTCGATGCGGGTCAGGGCTTTCTCGTCATTGAACAGGAAGTCTGCCAGAGTCTTGGCCAGCTCTGTTTTCCCCACTCCAGTGGGTCCCAGAAAGATAAAGGAACCCAGAGGCCGTCCCAGGTCGGAGAGGCCGCTCTTGTTCCTCCTGATGGCATCAGAGACAGTCTGTACAGCTGTATCCTGCCCGATGACCCGCTTGGAGAGTATATCTTCCAGGATCAGGTACTTTTCCTTCTCGGAAGAGAGCATCTTGTCTACGGGAATACCGGTCCAGGTGGACACCACTTTGGCAATATCCTCCTCCCGGACCTCTTCTCGGAGCAGGCTTTTCTCTCCCTGGATTCTCTGCAGCTCCAGAGAGGCTGCCGCCAGCTCCGCCTGGACCTGGGGAATGGCACCGTGTTTAATCTCGGCGGCTCCTGCCAGGTTTCCTTCCCTTTCATACTGGGATTCCTGACGCTTTAGCTCCTCGAGCTTTGAGTTCAGATCCCGGATGCCGGAGATGACATTTTTCTCATTCTGCCACTGCAGATGGAGGGAATCCCTGTCAGCCTGGAGATTGCTCAGGGTCTCCACAATGACTGAGAGTCTCTCTTTGGAGGCCTCATCGGGTTCATTGGAGAGGGACTGTTTCTCAATTTCCAGCTGCAGGATTCTTCGCTGCAGACGGTCCAGTTCCAGGGGCTGGCTCTCTATCTCCATTTTCAGACGGCTGGCCGCCTCGTCCACCAGGTCGATGGCCTTGTCGGGCAGAAAACGGGAGGTGATATACCGGTCTGAAAGAACAGCCGCCGAAATCAGGGCTTCATCCCTGATCCGG
Source organism: Spirochaetales bacterium (assembly GCA_028532905.1). Lineage (GTDB taxonomy): Bacteria > Spirochaetota > Spirochaetia > DSM-2461 > DSM-2461 > Oceanispirochaeta. Next base: position 4,849 of record JAQQAM010000224.1, on the reverse strand, counting down.
ACACCGTGATGCACTTCATAACGCTCTTTGATCCCTCTGAGAATGGTGATGGAGTCCTCCACACTGGGTTCGGCGGTATAGACCTGCTGGAAGCGCCGTTCAAAGGCGGGGTCTTTCTCAATATGCTTGCGGTATTCATCCAGGGTGGTGGCCCCGACAGTGCGGAGTTCCCCCCGGGCCAGGGCCGGTTTCAGAAGGTTGGAGGCATCGGTGGAGCCTTCGGCGGCACCGGCTCCCATGAGGGAGTGGAGTTCATCAATAAAGAGGATGATATGACCGTCGGCGTCTGTGATCTCCTGAATCACCGCCTTCAGCCGCTCCTCAAACTCGCCTCTGAACTTGGCACCCGCCACCAGGGCTCCCAGATCCAGGGCCAGAAGCTGTTTATCCTTCAGAGAATCGGGAACATCTCCCTCCACAATACGCCGGGCCAGGCCTTCGGCAATGGCTGTTTTCCCCACACCCGGCTCACCGATCAGAACGGGGTTGTTCTTGGTCCGTCGGGAAAGGACCTGAATGACCCGGCGGATCTCCTCATCCCGTCCGATCACTGGATCCAGCTTGTCTTTTCTGGCCAGCTTTGTGAGATCCCGGCAGTAGCGCTCCAGCACCTGATACTGGTTTTCCGGATTCTCCGATGTCACCCGCTGGGAGCCGCGGATGGAAACCAGTGCCTGGAGAATGGCATCTTTGGTCACGCCGTGCCTCTTGAGCATGGTGCTGCCCAGCCCCTTGGAAACGGACAGGGCCAGCAGGAGGTGTTCTGTGGAGATAAACTCATCCTTGAGGTTCACCGCCTCCTTTTCGGCCTGCTGAAAAATCATCCGCAGCGCCGGTGCCGCCGAGCTTTCCACGCCCTCACCGTAGGCTCTGGGTTTGGCCTTCATATCAGAAATTAGGTCATCCTGCAGGGACTCCTTGTGAATCCCCAGACGGTCCAGAAGGGGCGGAATCACGCCGTCTGCCTGTTCCATCAGAGCCAGAAGCAGATGCTCCTCATCAATAAGAGAGTGGTTATATTTTTGCGCCAGCCGGGATGCCTCTGCAATCGCCTCCTGGGCTTTAACTGTAAAATTCTGGGGGGCCATAGTCTCCTCCGTTGGTTTTATTAAAAATAGTATAGATTAAAAATACTCACCCGCCGGTGTCCGGGTCAAACAGGAAGAACGAATTCATTGGAAAGGGGCAGAAAAAAAGAGTACATTAGCTGTATCCCCTCTGCAGGCGGGATGAAATCATCTCCCCCGGGGAATGAAACGAACAGAACAGGATGAACTTATGATACAGGAAATATGCCTCATGCGGGGCTTTACAAAAGATCTGGCCGGCCAGGCCCTTCAGAAACTGGCTGAAGAGGGAGGAGAATACAGCACCAGCTTTGCTCCCATGACCGATGAAATGAGGGACATGAAGATGGAGCCGCTGCTGGAATCCCTGTTTGAGGGAAAAGCTCCCGGCGGCAATCCCCTGCGGGAGGGACACAGAGTCGTTATAATGGCCGTCAGTTCCCAGCAGAGAGCCGTCACGATCATGAGAGCCGTTAAGTCGGTATCTCCCGACCCTCACGACATTGTCTTCGCCATGGTCACTCAGACGGCTTTAGGATGGACTCTGCAGCACTACATAGACCATGTTTCAGAAGAGCATGAGTATATGAAAACCCACAATCCGGCAGAAGATCCGGATATGAAAAAGATCTAATAACTTTTTTCAGCTGCAAAAATCAGGATCTGGACCGGAGATGATTTTTAATCTATTTCCAGTCGGGGATAATAACCTTCAGAACGGAAATGCCCTCCATATCGGCTACATAGCTGTAAGAACCGGAAGGGGATGCATCCACTGCGAACACATCCTCACAGACCGAGACTTTCAGGGGCTGCAGGTCCTCATTGATTCTGTACACCGACAGTCCCCGGAATCCTTCTGACAGATAAAACAGATCGCCCTGATACTGCATACTTTCCGCATTATCCGCCGGAATAAACGCCTTGAGAACAGGATTCTCGGGGTTGCGGATATCCAGAAGAGAGACTCCTTTAGTATGCAGAACAAAGAGAACATCTCCCGTTAAGAGCAGCTGCCGGATGCCCTGATACTCAGGGAAGCGCTCAATCTCCTTGAACTGGTCTCCCAGTTTCTCGGCCAGGATCAGCCCGTCTTTGTTATCTCCCAGAAACAGCCTGGTACCGTAGAATGCCGCATCCCGGGGGTCGGGAGAATAGAACCGGGAGGAATAGCTGAGAGCCGGAGTATCTGAACCGCTCTGATCCAGAAGCAGCAGGCCTTCCCCGGAGGCGACAACCGCCAGCTGGGAACCGTAGGGGATCACCCGCCTGGCTCTGCCCGTGACCGGCTGAACCAGCAGGGGTTCTGAAGAGGAATCACTGAGACGGAACAGCTTGACCCCTCCGGGACCGTCGGCCACATAGAGAAGATCGTCCTTTATGAGTATATCCTCTGCAAAATCCGCATCAAAATGCCTCAGGAGGCTCGATTCCTTCATATTGGCGGGACTGGGAGCCTGATAAACCGAGACCCCCCCCTGCCTGTCGGTTACCCAGAGTCTGTTGTTCTCTGCCATCACTCCGTAGGCCTTGCCGGGGGTTTCCCATCGGTGCTGTACAAAAGACTGGCCGAACAGATAGGTTCTGACCACCTTGAGGCCTCCGATATCCGCCAGAAGAGCGTAATCATCAGCCATGGCCAGAGCTTTGACCTCTGTTCCTCCGAATATCCCGAAATTCCTGGGCTCACCCGGGTTACTCACGTCCACAGCCTTCATACCGCCGGTACCGTCGGCGATCATGGCATAATCTTCCCACAGACGGATCATCCGGGCATCCTGGCTGGCAAAACGACTCAGCTCGTTCCATTGGGACTCACCGGTTTTCTCATAGATGATCATCCCCTGCTCACCGCAGGCCAGGTAGATCAGACCGCCGGTGACCAGAATATCATGAACCGGAAAGTCCTCAATCCGGTTCCGTACCTCGGGGCTGTAGGGGTTGGAAATATCGATCAGCACCATCCCCTGATCCCCGGCAGCGCCGTACAGGTATTGATCCTGCAGGGCCAGCTGTGTGATTTTCACATCCCGCATGGTACTCAGGCGGGAAGGATTCTGCCGGTCGGAGACATCAAAGATCTGCAGTCCCAGCTGACCGTCGGCCACATAGACCAGATTCTCCCGGCCGGCGATAGACAGGGCATCCGGGGTGACCCGGCTCAAAACGGTATAGGGTCTGGTGGGCTCTTCAATATTGACCACCTGAAAGCCTTCTGCTCCGGAAGCCAGATACACATATTCCTCTCCCAGATACACATCCAGAACCCCTTTCTGATCCAGGAAACCGATGCTTTCAGGCTTCTGTGGTATGGAGATATCCAGAATATGGAATCCCCCCTCCCCGGCGGCCACATAGGCATACTCTCCCTGTACTGAGATCTTTTCCGGAACAATCTGCCGGTAGTGAGAGGAAAGGGTTATCTTCTCGGAAGGAGACTCTGTACTGGCCGCAGGTACATCATAGCTCAAAGGTCCCGGAACCGAAGCCGGCTCAATGCGGTAGTAATAGTTCACACCGAAAGAGGCTGTGGCATCAATAAACTCATTGCCCTGATGCCCGTCCACCAGCTGAACATACTCTTCTTCCCCTTCGATCCGTCTCCAGACTCTGAAATCATCGGCGCCGTCAATGGCCTTCCAGCTCAGTTTGACCTGTTCGAATCCCCCTTCAGCCCGGAGGTCCAGGGTACCGGCGGCCAGAGGAACAGCTTCCATTATGGTTGACCACAAAGATCCCTCTTCTGTCCTGATTTCCAGTTTCGCTCTATAAAGCTTTCCGTTTACTGCTTTATCAATAACTAGCGGCGGATTGACATTATTAAAACGGACTGAGGGATTTCCCCCGGGATCAGAACTCCGATTGTTGTTCAGATACAGGTTCTGCTCCAGGGCTCCTGCGATTTCCTCCCATGAAAAAACAATCCGGCCGTCCTGGGGCTTCATTGTAAAACTGGGAATATCTCCGGCACCCGGTACCAGTAGTATTTCAAGAATTCGATGGGCGCCGTTGTTTCCTTCAGCATCCAGCTGCAGCATCTGATCACCCAGACGATCCCTCATATTCAAGGCTATATCAAAGCTGCCGTCGCCGTTCACATCAATTGTTCCGCTGACAACTTCATTTCCTGCGTCCCTGTCCTGGGGAATGAGTTTGTACTTCAGAGAGGCAATCCCTTCCAGTTCAGAGATACCCTTGTAAGGATCTGTGAGCTCTCCCTTTACAGCCAGCAGAGATCCATAGGATCTTTCTTTTGAATCTGTTTCTGTGATGATTCCCGGAGGCTGATTTCCGTCCTGCAGAGTCAGTGTCTGCCGGGTGATACGTCCGGCGAAATCCTCAGATTCCAAAATCAGAGTCTGTGATCCTTCCAGACCGGCTGTCATCAGGTCCATCTGAAAACTGCCGTCTTCATCCATAAAGACTGTGTTGGTATAGTCTCCCAAAGCCGGTATCTTCCAGCTCAATGAGCGGACCCGGCTGTCTTTGTCCTCTTCCAGAGGGGTGCACTGCCCTTCCAGAAGGAGAGACGAACGGTAGTAACCGCCGGGACGGGGACTGGTCAGAACAATTCGGGGACCTTCGCCCGGAGTTTCGGGTTCATCAACGGTTTCCGGTTCAGCAACAGGCTTTTCCGTTTCGGGCTCCACCTCGGCTTCAGGTTCAGACTCGGGAGCAGCAATCACAATGGCAGGAGCCTCTATCTGGATTTCAGGTTCAGGCTGAGGCTCTGGAACAGCTACCAGTACCGGAGTCTCGTCAGTCGGAAAATCGGTCCCCCC
>JAQQAM010000223.1 GCA_028532905.1 Spirochaetales bacterium | reverse complement strand
CTCCCGGTTCTATACTCTCAGAGGACCGTCTGATCATATTCTTCCAGTCATCCGGCAGTATTGCTGTCTGCCCTTCCCTGAGAATCAGGACTGCCCCCGGCTCCGGAATAACAGGAGGCTCCAGATCTGAAAAAGATTCACCATCCTCCAGAAGGAGTTCCTCATCCAAATCCGTTTCGTCAGCAGGAGCTTCTGCAATAAAAACGTCCTCTTCAGAGGCCTCTGGCTGCGGCTCTTCAACATCTGTAATTATCTGTGGAGCCTCTGGAAGGACCTCATCTTCAGCAGGCTGTTCCTCAGTAATCAGATCCTCAGTAATCAGATCATCAGAGATCAGATCTTCAGCGGGCTTATCTGTAACAGAATCATCAGACACAACAGCTTCAGGAGGAGCCGTCACATCAGAATCTTCTATGGATTCAGGCTCCGCAGCCATCTCCTCTCCAATGCTCTCAGGAAGATCCGGATTCTCATCCGTTCCCTGTCTGATAACAAAAAATACAGAGAGGGCCAATACAGGAATCAGCAGAATTAAAATCCGCTTTAAAATCTTCATGACTTACTCATTTTTTTCAGAACAACAACAAATCCGATGGCGGCCAGTACCATCATCAACGCGGCAAGCACCTGGATGATGACAGCCCCCAGAGTCATACCGGAGGATTTATCATCCGACACCAGCTCAGTACCGGCAGTGATCTGAATATCCACAGCTCCTCCGGTCAGGAAAGGAGTGGCCGATACAGTCAGAACTTCCGGTTCAATATACTCGGGTTCCATCAGGGATTCCATTTTCTCCAGCCGGGCTCTGCTGAGCTTCGGGGTCATCAGGCTCTGAATCTGACGCTCATATTCGGCTTGATTATGAATGACCTGATCCATTGCCTGTTTCACGACCTGATCAGTAGTATCCAGATTCAGGGCTGTCCGTTCCGGCAGATTTCTGTTTACGGAAGCTATTCCCTTACTTAAACTGACAGGTGCCGAAGGGCTTATCTGCCTCCGTTTCATTCTACCGATTTCATTGAGGTCTCTGCTTTCAGTCTGAACTCCCGCTTCAATTGTTTCGGGGGCTGCATAACTGTAATCATAGACTCTGACTGAACGGTAACTGGTAGGGATCGCATCAGTATCAGAAACACTGTCTGGAAGGAGGGTCATGTCTAGACTGGATATACCGGACACAGTGAGATCACTTCCAGTACCATAGACAATACTGAATGACGTCTGGCTAGCATTCCCTGCAGCATCAGAATAAGACGGTGCAGTAAAAGTATATTCAGTACCATCGATAAATGTTTCTAAGGTGTTGATTGTGTATGTTGTAGTCCCTGCAATCCCGCCTTCATCGTTGGGAGGACCGTCTATCAGCGCAACTGAGGTTAATTCAGGTGAGCCAATATCCGTCGTATCAACGGTAAGCACATCCCTACTACCGACCCCGTCTGCTGTTATTGTCGGAGCGGTTCTGTCAACTATAAAAGTCAGAGAAGCGTCATATGCTGAGGATTCATTACCGGCCTTGTCAACAAGTTTAACATTGATGGTATAAGTTCCGTCACTGAAATCAGATTCAGAAAGGGATATTGCTGTTCCTATTGTAGCAGAATTATAACTTCCGCCTAATGTATATCTGTACTGATAAGGATTAAGTTCAGTGGAAGGAAGACTCAGAACCTGATTACTCGCATTATCATTTATATAATAAGTATAAGATCCAACAGTTCCGGTTCTCTTATATCCTGTTGCTGATCCATCCCAGCCCAGAACCTCACCGCTGACTCTTGGCGCCAGATTATCATAAAACAACTGAGACCCGCTTATAGAGGTAACAGTTGCTGTATTATCAGCTTTGTCGGTAATGGTTACGGTGAAAGTAACCTCTGATTCTGAATCAGTATCCTGTCTCGAAGTGATAAAATTGGTCAGAGTTCCTTTTACCGGACTGTTTTCTGTAGAATCAGAGTCCGAATCAAAATGACCGACCAGGGATTCCAGATCAATTGTAGAATTGTATTTCAGTGCGTAATCCGCATCCTTCTTGGCGTAATAATTCCCACCGACCACTATTACATTATCATTGCTTTCCGCTTTACCGAAACTCAGAGTAACCGAATCGGCCGGAGAACCGTAATAGAACATAATTGTGTCAGTTGTATTATCATTATTAAATGATGTTTCATTGCCTGCAGAGTCTGTGAGATTACCAGAGAAAGCAATTTCACTTTGATTTCCAGTGCTGCTATCGGGAATTGTCAGTTCATAACCTTTATCTTTAGAACCCGGAGTATATTCAACTACAGAAGCTGTATTCCCCTTGATTGAAACATCAGAAACTGTTCCATCAGAGATATTAAACTCCAGTTGAGCCTTGTGGCCGGCCTTTACATAATCGGGATTCGTTCCCGTTGCTGTAAAAGTCACATCACTGACAGAAGGAGGAGATTCATCTTTTGTGAAGGAATAGTTAGCCGTTGAAGTACTAGCATTGCCGGCAAAGTCATAAAATGTCACAGACACAGAATAACTTCCGTCATTGCCGGATTGTACATCATCCGATGTACCGTCATCTATAGAAATATCAGAACCTGATTGTACGGTTGATTCTGTCTGAGAAAAACTGTCCGGTCCGGAGATTGTATAAGTAAAGCCCTTTAAATATGTATCGATGGAATTATCGGTAATCCTGATTGTTTCATCACCATTTACATACATGTTGAGATAATCCCCGGAGACTCCAGCGGTTACATCCCCGCCATAAAGAGCGAGACTTGCATTACCTGCAATGGGAGCTGAATCATCATAAAGAACAGAGTAGGAATCATCATCGGAGTTTTTATTATTTACAGTCCATGAATTCCCGGCTTTATCCATAAATGCCAAATCGAAAGAGAGAGTCCCATCAGGCTCAGCTGTAGTCATATCATATTTAAATACCCGGCTGGTATCATCACCGGATTTAACAGTCATACTCTGGTCACCAGAATTGGAATTGAATATTGCAGAAGAGCTATGGAGTTCTCTTTGAGGAGATGTTGCTGTTAATGTTATCTCTTCTGTGCCTTTAGCCCAATACCTGCTGTTATCAACATCTGTCACATTGGCAGAAAATGTGACACCCATATTGCTTTCCAGGGTGGAGGAATAAAAATCAACAGAAGTCGCTGTATATTGTCGTCCATCTATTTCTTCATTGTTTTTATATACAGCAGTATTTCCGGCAACATCCGATACAGTGATGGAAAAGGAGATAGCCTCATTATCTCCAGTCGCTGCAGCACTCAGGTCTTTGGTATAGGACCTTTCGTCGGAATTGGCACCATCAGAGGATGCTGTCTGACTGTCTAAGAACAGAGTGGTACCGGTAGCATCCAGAATCTCTACAATATAGGATGACATATCAAGACCTGAACCGCCGTCTGTCACTGTGAAGTCCAAAAGAACATCATGCGATTTTCCTGCATAGGCAACATATGCAGGATCTATAGCCGTATTTGTGCTTTCAAATTTTGTAACAGTAATAAAAGGTGCGGAACGTTCAATTGTATAATTAACATTCTTGGAAGTGCTGTTACCGGCTTTATCATAAATTACAAACTGGGCGGTATAAGAACCGTCAGTTTCTGTTGACAGGGTACCAAAGTTTACTGAATTGGCTGTTACATTATTGTCTGTTACATCCAGATTGTTATAGGTAAGATGATCAAAATTATCATCCATCAATGTTGTGTTATCCATAACCGGCAGAGAGAGAACTTCACTGTCATCCTGAACAGTACTAACATAGAATGTTCCCAGCTCACTTCCATCCAGATAAGGGGTCAGACTGACATTGGAGGGGGGACGGCTGTCATATGTAACCAGACCGGAATCACTGACACTGTACTGATTCCCGGCCTTATCAACGACCAGAAAACTGACTTCAAGATCATCAGCGGCTACATCATCTGTACTCTGTGAGTATGTATTAGAAAATCCTGGAGAGCCCTGTGCAACTGAGTTGATATACAAATTACTGACAGACTCCAGAACTCTGGCTCCCCCGACACTGGCGATGTTCAGATTGACAGTTTCCGACTTGGCAGCCCAATTATCTTCTTCGTCATCCGCGATCCCATTGCTATTGGAGAACATATCAATTTCTATAATACTACTCCAGTCAGTCGATAGTCCGCCGGTTCCCGGATAATGCATAATTTCATCATCAACTTCAACAGATGCATTTGTATAAATATTTTCATTACCAAGCCTGTCTCTCAGGGTAATACTTACTGGAATATTCCCCTCAGTAGTGAGAGTAGAGCTCCAAGTACTGCCGGTGACGGAAATATCATCCTTTAAACCTTCGTTTATGCTCATTGTAGCTGATGTATAGTCGCCAATTTCAATAACAAGCTCTAGTTCATTGGATGATTCCATTTCCTCAACTTCATTTATATTAAGTGTCATATCCAGTGTACTGTTACTGTTAGCATAATTATTATTGGAGTGATCACTTATGAATGAATAACTGGAGATTACCGGAGCATCACTATCCTCAACGACAGGCAGAGTAATAAAGGATTCTACACCGTTGGAACCGACAGCCGTAAACAGAACATAGGTATCAACTGCGCTGTCATAATCAATATGATTTGCAAAATCATTTATAAAGCTTCTGATATCTACAACAAAATTCTTATCCGCTGAGGCAGGAATTACACCGGTTCCATCATCATGAGAATACTCACTGGAGATATGATCTCCATTTTTAAGCTGGATCTTGAATTCCAGTAAAGATGTTATATTCTCACCGCAGCTGCCGGTAATCAGGTCTGCTCTTGTTGAAATATCTGCTTCTGTGTTCGCAGAAAAATGCCCCAGAGAAGCATCACTGAGTAGATTGAAATTGATATTCGGTCCAATCTTGTTTTCCGAAATAATATAGCTTCGCTCTGTGATATGACCGCTCTGATCCTCAACCTCAAAATCCATAAAGACAGATCCAAGGTTATCCAGGTTGTAGTTCATAAAGATGGTGGCATCAAAGGATCTGTCGGAGGGATCATAGGAAAAAGTTCCGGCAAGGACTTCCGACAGATAACCGCTAACCTTCCTTTCATACAGTCCTGTCGATGAATTGTAATAAGACAGCGTATCAAAGGGGGTATAATCGTTAGTGTAAGTTGCCCCTTCTCTCATATCCAGAGTTCCGGTAATGGAACCGGCAATGGTCCAGGTGATCCTGACAATTTCATCCGCTTCTGTCTGAACATCCTCGGAGTTTCCGACAGTACCGCTGAGAAACAGGTTTTTTCCTGCCAGGTACTTTTTATCCAGACCGTTTTCATCGACCAGTTCCATCTCAAACCAGGGGCCCTCATTCTCACTGAGAGAGACTTTGTACTCGGCAATATTGTTATTGCGGTCGGTGACTTCAATGGTAACAGAGACCACTCCGCCTAGAGGGTTCGGTTCGATCGTGGAAAAGGAGAATTCGAAGATTCCCGTATCATCATCGTAGGTAATCAGATCAGGACCGCTTTCACTGTCCTGTGTTGCTTCACCGCTTACACTGATATCAATGGCACCGCCCCGGAAATCATCGTTGGAGACGGAAAAAGCAATACGGGCCACGTCGCCCTTCTCATCTCCCTCTTCCAGTGCATCATCCATCGCCGCGCCCTGAAATTCAACAACCGAATAAAAGGCTTCGTTTCCGCTGGGAGAATAGATCTCTATGGTTGGTGCAATCGAATCCTGAGACTGAACCACCACCTCCTCGGTCAGAGGCTCGGGACAGGAAACCAACAGAAGTGTGAATAAGGCAAGAGTTGTTATTAAAATACATTTTTTCATAAGAAACCTCCCTTTCACCCTTCTGCCGCCGAAGCGCCGGCTCCGTCCTCAGTGAGGTAGGAGTACTGCCTGAGCAGTCCGGGATCAAGTTCTTTCAGCTGATTGGCATAATCAGCCGATTTATCGAAATTCTGCAGTTCGTAGTAACAGCGGGAAAGATTGAGAACCACACGGGCATAGGCGGCCGATGAGGTTCTGGAACGGGACAGATAATCCTGTTCCACATTGTGATACAGTCTCAGTGCATTCTGATACTGGCCTTTCAGGAACATAATATTGGCCAGGTTGACCTTGGAGGGGAGATAGTTCCGGTCCAGAGCCAGTGCATAGTTGAAGGCCTGTTCGGCCCTGTTGTACTCGCCGAACTGGGTACAGATGGTTCCCAGCCGGTTGTAGCCGCTCTTGCTGTCCTTTTCACGGGCCTGCTGATCATAGTAGGCAATGATTTTGTTGACCAGCTGTCCTGTGGCCTGATCCACAGCCCGGGCGATGGAGGCTTTTTCACCGTACTGGAGCCCCAGGTCGGTCTCTTTCAGTCCGACGGGGCGGAATACCTGCTGGGCGTCTCTCGTGCGGTAGAGGCCTCTTTTCTCGGTCTCATTCTCATACTTGTTGAACTCATCGGCTCCCACTTCCCAGGCCTGTTCAAAGCCGGAGGTCCCGATCAGAGTAATTTCAACAGGAACCCAGAGTTCCCCTTCTATATTGAGGGTTCTGGTTTTATCAGGATGAATCTGCTGATAATTTCTGGCCTCTTCCTTGGTATTGAAAGCCGCATAAATATGACCGGGGGTGGTGATAAAGGCCGTTTCAATACCCACTGACTCCAGAAGACTGCAGTACAGCGCGGTCAGGTCGTCGCAGTCTCCGGTACCCCGCTTGAGGGTATTCCGGGGCAGGCTGACCTTGTCGATGACAAAGGGATTCTCCTGTGCCGCATCAAAGGGAGAGGTGGGGTCTTTCTGATAGATACAGCCCACTTCCGTCAGACCATAGAACATCTGCAGCCCTACCTGAAGGGATTCATTGAGACCGGGGTTCACCACATCTCTGGCGCTCTGCCGGACAAAGCTGGCATAGTTACGCAAAGCCGAATCAGAAGGGGTGATGTAAGCCGCCATCTTTCGGTCGTCATCCCAGGTCAGGGACTCCTTGTCATGAAGGTCATAGGAAACGGTCATCATCTGCCGTCCCGTATTGCCCCGGGCTGAATAGTCGATGGAGAGTTCAGCAGTCAGAGGAGAGATGCCTTCTATGGAGAAAACCTCCTGATTGTATGCCGCATAGATATCCACATCCACCGATTCTCCCGGACCGATCTCTGCAATGGAGTCTGCTTTGGTGGGAGCATCCATAAATCCAGCCTGCATGAAATTGATATTCACATCGTGGATGGGGAATTTTTCCGTATTGGTCAGTTCGATGGTTCCGATGGGATTGCTGGAATAGTAGCTCTGCATGGAAGCGAACATGGGAGGCAGGTCAAACTCACCGAAGCGGATACTCTTGATCTCCGCCTTGGGATCATCCGGGTCGGTTCCCGTTCTGTAGGCCACTCCGAATCCGAGTCCGAAGGAGAATCCGTTAAAGCGCTCCAGTGTTGAAAAAGAACGTCTGTACCTCAGGGTGGGATGAAAGTTCAGACTGAAGTTATAGGAGATATTAAAGGCGGCGCTCCCTCCGATTCCCGCCAGAAACTCCATGGCTCCCCGGGTTTCATTATAGAGGGTATCTATATTGGGATAGAGGGCCTGCCCCAGTCCCAGATACAGATCGCCCCCGGCTTCCAGCTGTTTACTGAATTTATGGATATAGGAGGCTCCGAAGACACCATAGAAGATATTATGGGAGAACTTTTCCGCATCTCCCGTATCTCCGGCTTTCAGGGGAGCAACAAGCTGTATCCCCAGGCCTGCATAGGGCTGAAGCTGGGGCATGAACTTGAAAGAATATATACCTCTCAGATTAAAATCATTGATTCTGTACTCTTCATCATAGGAGATGGACATGGGTCTGATACTCTGATATTCCACGTCAACAGCAATGGGACTGCGGTATTTTTCATTGTAGTTGATCCCGTAGGACCGCACGGCTCCAGTGGTCTCAGCATTCGGCTCAGGCTGATCCTGAGCAGAGAGAAAAACCGATCCGGCAATAAACAAGCTGATAAAAATGAGATGTGATATGCTGCGGGAGGGTAGCATTTTCTCCTCCTGTTCTCCTTACAGTATACATCAAATTACCATAAAAGCCGTTGTCTGGGGGAGGAAAAAGCTTGCCTGACAAACAATTATTCACTATTTGCCAGAAAAGATGACCCTTTAGGGATTCTTTTAACTGGGGATACCACATTTCGGAAGGATTCTGATAAACTTAACAGCATGAGAATCACCCTTCTGGGAACAGGAACATCCCACGGCATACCCGTAGCCAGCTGCGGCTGTTCCGTCTGCACCTCCGAAGCAGAAGAGAATAAACGATACCGCTGCTCTCTCTGGGTGGAGGTTAAAGGATCAAGCCTGATCATCGATACAAGCCCGGAATTCAGACTTCAGACTGTCCGCAGCGGTATCCGTGATGTCGATGGTGTACTGATTACCCATGCTCATGCCGATCATCTGCATGGAATTGACGATTTGAGACCCTTCGGGTGGAAAAAGAAAATACCCATCTGGGCCAAACAGGACGTGTGCGATGAAGTGGAAGCCCGGTTCCCCTATATATTCAGAGCTCCTCTCCAGGAAGGAGGAGGAACACCGGACATCAGTATGAATGTGATTGATCCATCACGTCCCTTTACGGTCGCCGGCGTCACAGTCACGCCCCTGCCGGTTCTCCACGGAAAACTGGAAATTATGGGTTACAGGATCGGCAGCATGGCCTATATAACAGACTGCAGTGCCATTTCCCCGAAAACAGAAAGTCTCCTGCAGAACCTGGATACCATAGTGCTGGGCGCGCTGCGCTACAAAACACATGAAACCCATTTTTCAATTCCCGAAGCTTTGGCATTTATAAAAAAAATAAGCCCCGGAAGGGCTTATCTGACACATTTTAGTCATGATGTAGATCACTTTCAGTTAAAGGCTGATCTCCCTGAAGGGGTTGAACCAGCCTGGGACGGTTTAACAATAACCATCCCGGATTAACTGAATATGATTTAGTAAAATATCTTACTTTCTGATAAACGTATTTACCTGTCAAGTAAATTAAGCTTTTACTACTTTTCCTGCCTTAAGACAGCGGGTACAGATTTTCATGGACTTGGGTGTACCGTTAACAAGGGCTTTTATCTTAAGAAGGTTAGGTTTGAAAGTCCTTTTGGACTTTACACCGATATGCTGACCGGCTCCGCCTTTCTTCTTGGGAAGACCCTTTCTAGGTACACTGTGTCCCGCAACAGTACCTTTTCCACAGATTTCACATTTTCGAGACATATCTATCCTACCTTTGTTTTCATCTTAAATGAGCGAAATGAAATATATCAAATAGCAAAAACTATGTAAAGCCGAATTCAGCGGAATATCCGGTGAATTCGAAATTTCCACAAATTTAATGCAATTCCTTATGCAGTGGGAAGAAATTTCCCGCTTTAAAGCCCCATTTTTCGAAGATCCAGTCTTCCAGAACCTCCGCCCAGACCTGAAAACCCGCACTTCCGGGTCCTGTTCCCCGCTCCAGCACCGGTCTTTGAACCGGATATCGTCCGGCCAGAGAGGTCATGCGCGGTTCAAAATACCCGGGAGCCGCAGCTGTTCTCTGCTGCAGAAGATAGGCCTGAAATTCATTGATCATCAGGTCTTCATCCTCCGGATCATATCCGTACCAGCCCAGAAAGAAGCGCCACATTTCCCGGTCCCTGCTGTCCAGAGATTCCCAGAGTTTTCTTACAAACTCCCTGTATTCAAAATTGGTAAAGTAAATGCCGTGGGAAGCTTCGTGAACAAAGAACCTGTAGCGCAGAGCATCCGATGACTCTCGGGATATAGAGAGAACCGCTCCGGTACCGGGAGCCAGAGAGCCGTCCTTTTTCTGGATCAGAATTCCCTGACGGATCAGGAGATTCCGGAGCAGGGCTTCCTCGGGATATATGGTAAAGTTCCTTTCCTCCACAAGATTGAAGAACTCTGCCAGATCAGAAGGTCTGTAGTCATGGGCATTCCAGGCATGCCGCCCTTTGAGCTCCGCATTGGTCAAAAGCTGCCCTTTAAATCCCTTCTTCTCCACAAAGAATGCCAGCCGTCTGAAAAACCTGTTCTGCACATCGTAATCCAGCAGGTCAAAAATGAGAATCTCCGGGAAGGAGGACCAGCTGTAAACCTCAAAATCCCTGTTCCGCCACTCAGAGAGGGGCCGATACAGTATCTGCTCGCCGCTCCGGGCAAGGGGTGTGGGGAAAGGAGGTATATCCACAGCCTCGAATTTGAGGTAATCCAGTCCTGAAGGTGAGGTAAAAACCAGCTGGGAATGTTTGTCTGCAGCCAGTGGAAACTGAAACCGGCGGCGCCCGTCAAATCCCTGGAGGGTAAATTTCTCACCCGTCCCGTTTACAATACCGATGGCCTCTCTGTTATCCAGAACAATACTGAGTTCCTGTCCATCAGCCTCTAGGGCTCCAAGGCTCAGAATATAGTCTTCCGGGGAGTCCAGAGACAGGGTAATTCTGCTTTCGCCCCCCTCACTGTATCCGGAAGTATCAGCAGAAGATTCTATGGAAATGTCAGAGAGAGGATTCCGGGAAAAATCCTGGGACAAAGGGAGGGTCATTGATTGAACTGTCATATCCGGTGGAACGATCAGCCGGGCTGTCCCCGCCCCCCCGGCAGCCGGCAGGACAATCCGGATGATTCCCTGATCTGTACTCAGTGTCACAGAAGAGGGCTTTGTCCGGGTTAGGGGAAAATAAAGGCTGCTGTCCTGAAGAGGGGGGTAAAAATGCTTTTCCTTTATCTTCAGTGCAGGATGGGAATTAATGGAGTCCCCCATTTTATAGGAAGAACTTCTTATGGTACTGTCAAAAGACCTCTGATCCTTCTGCAGGGACCAGGAGGATGATTTATCGGCATACAGAGACACCAGTGAAAAAATCAGAGCAAAGGATATTAAATAATATTTTTTGTGCATAAGCATAATCCTTTTATAGTATAAGATGATCATACAGGTAAAGACGGAGGAGAGATGACAAAGGTATATATGACAGCCATCAGCCCTGCCAGAGGGGCGGAAGGAGAACTGAAACAGTTTATAAGCTCCTGCTCCCGGAAAAACGGCTGGCACTCCCCCCTCCCCCTCCTGGTTCCTCTGGAACTCTACGCCTCCCCCTTCCCAAGGGACCGGGTGGACAAAACCGGACTGAAAGCGCTCCCCCCTCTGGAGCTGACCGGTCCTGTCAGAGACAGGGAGTATGTGATTCTCCGGAGCAGCGGATTTGACAGCATGGCCCCGGAGTCTTTGTACAGAGAGATTCACGGCAAAACCATCCCCCCCCGGCTGAAAGACAGTTTTATAAACTGGGAAGGGATGCTCCTCTCTCCCTTTACATCCTCCCTCCCCGAAACCCGCAGTTCTAACGGGGAAACAGAGCCGTCCTATGCCAACCGGACCTTCCGCTTCCCCGGCTGGCAGCTGGGTCTATATAAACTCACATATAATAAAGACAGAAAATGGTGGGAAGATATCAGCTGTTCCTGCCTCTGGACTGTAAGAAAGCCTGCCGCACAATAGAAGCATTGCAGTCTCAAACTAAAAAACAAAAAAACTTGGAATCACTATTGCCACCCTAAGTATCTTAGATATTTCACTCAATCTCTAATAATCTTAGACAGTCCTCACATTTTCCTTGATAATTCATAATCTTTCTGGTACAAAAGACATATGGATAAAAAAATTAAACTCACTCCCAGCCTTGAAGATTATCTGGAAGCCATTCTTCAGCTGGAAGAGAAGAACAGAGTTGCCAGAGTCAAGGATATAGCCGAAAGACTCTCTGTGCAGATGCCCTCTGTTACAGGCGCCCTCAAGAATCTCAAGTCAAAAGGGATGATTGAGTACGAAAAGAACTCCTTTATCAACCTGACCGACCAGGGAAAAGTACTGGCCAAAGCAGTCCTCAAAAAGCACACCATCCTGGTGAACTTCCTTGAAAATGCACTCCTTCTGGACGAAAGTAAAGCCGCCGAGGAAGCCTGCCGGATTGAGCACTCTATTGATCAGGACACAGCCAAACGCCTGAAAAATCTGAGTGACTACCTTATCGAAAAACTGCCCAAAGAAGAACTTGATAAAATAATTCAGGGAAAATAATGACAAACTTTAAATCAGAAATCCTCAGCCAGAAATCCATTGCCCTCGGGTACATGGAAATGACCTTCCGCTGGCCTGAGGAAAGTGAAAAACCGAAACCCGGACAGTTCCTGACCATAAAAATTCAGGAACAGCCTGTTCCCCTGCTCCGTCGTCCCTTTGCCCTCTCAGGATTTGACGAAGAGCAGAAATCAGCCTCCATTATCTATCAGGTAAGAGGAACCGGTACAAAAATGCTGGCGGCCTTAAAGGCAGGAGATCCCCTTGATGTGCTCAGTCCCCTGGGCAACAGCTTCTCCCTGCCGGCAGTGGATGAAACACCCCTCCTTGTTGCCGGAGGCATCGGTCTGGGTCCCATCCTCTATTTTGCCCGGGAACTGGATAAAGCCGGCCACAGTCCTGTGCTCATCTTCGGATGCCGGGAAAAGTCATTGATCCCCGATCTGCCGCCTCTTACAAACGGACGCATCCAGTTTTGTACAGACGACGGCTCTGCAGGCTTCCACGGCAGCTCCGTGGATTATATGAACAGCCTCTCCTCCGATGAAACCGGAAATGCAAAAGTCTACAGCTGCGGCCCCACGGGTATGCTGAAAGCCTGCCACGACTTTGCCCTTTCCAGAGATCTTTCCTGCGAAACCGCCATGGAAGAGATGATGGCCTGCGGTGTAGGTGCCTGTATGGGCTGTGTAGTGGAACTGGCCGAAGACCAGGACAGAAAATATGCCAGGGTCTGCAAAGACGGACCCGTATTCCAATCCAGGACAATCAAATGGACTTGAGTATAAAGATAAAAGACAAGATTCTCCCCAATCCTGTGGGAGTGGCCTCGGGTACCTTCGGCTACGGCGAAGAGTATGCCCCCCTCACGGACCTTTCCGCCCTGGGAGCCATCTACACCAAGGCAGTCACCGTGGAACCCCGCCCGGGCAATCCCCTGCCCCGCCTTGTGGAAACACCCGCCGGCATGATCAACTCCATAGGCCTGGCCAATGTGGGCACTGAGCGTTTTTTAAAAGAGAAGATCCCCTTTCTGAACAGCCTGAGCTGCCCGGTGATCCTCAATGTGGCCGGAAGCCTGGAAGAGGAGTACGCCGAAGTGATCCGCCGTGTGGATTCTCAGGACGCTCTCTGGGGATATGAAGTGAATATATCCTGTCCCAATGTCAAACACGGAGGTCTTGCCTTCGGAACCGACCCGGTACAGGTGGAACGCCTCACATCCAGCCTCAAAAAACTGACAGACAAACCTCTGATTATGAAACTCACCCCCAATGTGACCGATATCTCGGCCATCGCCCGTGCTGCGGAAGCCGGAGGCGCCGATGCAGTAGCCTGTATCAACACCGTCATGGGCATGGTTGTGGACATTCACAAGAGGAAACCCGCCATACCCGCCGTCACTGGAGGTCTTTCGGGTCCCGCCGTCAAACCCGTGGGAGTGGCCGCCGTCTACAGAGTAAGCAAAGCCGTAAACATCCCCGTCATCGGACTGGGTGGCATCATGAACGCAGACGACGCGGTGGAGTACCTGCTGGCCGGCGCCTCAGCCCTGCAGATCGGAACCGCCAACTTTGTGGACCCCGACACATCAGGCAAAGTCCTGACCGGCATCAAAGAGTATATGAAAGAAGCAGGATTCACGAGGATTAGCGATTTCCACGGCCATTTCTGATATTTCAGGCCAGTTTTGAGCGCCTCCCCCGGCCCGCCGAGGGGGCGGATCTAGAGTCGTACCGCAGGTATTGCCGAGGAACGAGCTCGACTGCTTTCCAGTACAACGGCCTTAACCGGCTGCCTGACTCCGGCTCTGTGCCCGCTGCCGGGGCAGCCTGAGCCGTTTTCATTTCAATCCCTGGCGCACATACGCAATCACCAGTCTACTGTTTTCGTTTTATTGAGAATTTCACGAAAAGAGTTATAATTAATACATAACAAAGTCGCAGAAAAGAGGTTTCCCATGAAACGAAAAACTTTCTGCCTGCTCCTGTCTCTTGCCATGCTTTTTCTGGCAGGCTGCCGAAATAATCTGTTAAAACTCAATAACTCTCATGATGGACAGCTGACCGTAGCCGTAGGGGTCAGCCGGGCGCTCTACCGGGGTGAATACTTGCAGGATGGAACAGGACGCTTTGTGGCCCCTGTCAGTGAGTCTGTCTCCCTGAGCTACACCGTCGGCGAAACTGAGTATACCGCCGCTGTGGAGCTGGAAATAAGCCCGGACGGCAGCAGTATGACCGGTGTTGCCACCCTTACAAACCTTCCCACCGGAGTGGAGGGTGTGGTCAATGTGTCCACCTTTGACGGGTCCGGGGTGATCCTCTGTGACGGAGAGGAAGCGTTGGTTCTTGCCTCGGGAGAGAACCAGGTGACCCTAACACTGAGTATCTCGGAACTGAGTCCGTTTCTGGAGATTGTGAATCCGGCAGAATACATCAGCGACTCCCTGGCTCCCGGTGCTGTTCTTTTTCTGCAGCTCCCCGGACTGACACCAGGAACAGAATATGAGATGTTTATCTATCAGGAGGAAGAATCACCCGAACCGCCGGAGATGGCCGTCATTACATCAGATGGTGAAATACTGGAAACTGGAGAGGTGCAGGACAGCGATTACGGCGTACTTAGTTTCACATTGCCATCTGATGCAACTGGAGCTGTTGTTTGCTTCTACAACCCCCATGATTACACCATCCCCGGACTCATCTGGATTGATCAGGTGAGTGAGTACAGCTCTCTGGTCTACGGAGGCATGGAATCGGATTACCAGAACCTGGGAGATTCCGGATATTACAGGATTGCCGCTGCCGGAGGGAAAGTATATCTGGTCAGCCACAGCTGGAATACAGAAACAGATGACGGGATTTGGATTTCCGATGATCATGGAGCCAGCTGGAACCGGACACCCATTAGGGATACCCTGATCCCCTCAGGAGATCTTGATCCTTATTATGCCAGTGTCAGTGACCTGATCTACAGGGAAGGTTCCCTGCATCTGTCCCTGTACCAGGACTTATCGGATGTTGGATTACTGGGAAATGCCGTTTATAATATCAATTCCGGTTCAGTAACTCAAATCATGGAATCCTGGGCCACAATATCCCCCCAGTCGGTTCCCTTTGAACAGTTGAAAACAGCAAAATCTGCCACTCACACTTTTTTAGCTTATATCGACTCGGGTGACACTCTGACACTCTATTCCAGAAGAGACGGCTCTTCTACTGTCCAGGAAATAACAGTCGGAAACTTCACGACCAGTGCAACAACCTATAACGAACTGCAGGTCTGTGCCATTGATGATATGGTCTATATTCTTGGAGACAAAATTGTCTACAGCTGGCAGGCGGGTGCTGCGGCTCTGAGTGAAGTTTTGACTATGAGTGATAATATTGACGGACAGTACCGATACTTAAGTCTTTTTAAAGATAAATACCTGGTTGCCGGAAACGGCAATAATTCATACCTCTATCTGCCGGAAACGGAAATGGTTATTCCCGTAGTAACATATGACGAGATACAAACCTATCTGCCGGACCCCGGCCTGCAGGATATCTATGTTGCCAGCATAGCCGCACAGGACTATCTTTTCGACCTGACCATTGTTACCGGTGAAGGAAGTTTTGAAGCTCAGGCACTGAACCTGACTGTCATGGGAAGTGGAGGGTTCCAATTAATAGGAGAAGCCATTATCCCGGCAGGAGATCTGCCTACCGGCTTTGAATATCTTGCCTATCAGATAGTTATGGATGAGGAAACGGGAACCATTTATCTGGGCAGTGTCGACAATATAGACGGCTATGAATATCTGCTTTACCGTTTTACTCTGCAGTAAATCAGACTGCCGAAGGACATAACTCCTTCAAAGGACACCCCGCACAATCCGGCTTCCGGGCAAAACAGTATTTCCGGCCATGCAGATTAACAGTCATGGAGAAGTCCGACTGTATCTCTTTGGGAATGGCCCGGGAGAGTTGTTTCTCAATTTTTTCCGGTTCAGTCAAACGGGTAAATCCAAGCCTTTTAGTGACCCTTTTAAAGTGTGTATCAACAATAATCGCCGGCTGATCAAATATATGGTAGAGAATGACATTCGCAGTCTTCCGCCCCACACCGGGAAGTGCTGTGAGTTCCTTCATAGTACCCGGAACCTCAGTCCCCTCCCCTCTTTCTGCCAGAGCCGCAGCGGTTTTGATAATATTGGCAGCCTTCATCCGGAAAAAACCGGTGGGATGAATAATCTCTTCCACATGATTCTGCTCGGCCCTTGCCAGTACTTCCGGTGTCGGGTATCGGCGAAAGAGTTCCGGGGTGACTTTATTCACTCCGGCATCTGTGGTCTGAGCCGAAAGAATCACAGCAATCAGAAGTTCAAAAGGATTGGAGTAATGTAATAGCGGTTTTCTGTCGGGATACTCCAGATTCAGTATCCGGGTAACAATGCGGGCTTTCTCTGCTTTTGTCATGGTTCTATTATGAAAAAGAGGGCTGCTGAAAGCAACATCCCGGACAAATTTATAAGTGAAAAGATTTAATGCAATTTTTTGAAAATGGATATTGACCAAAAATCGGATGATTTATATACTTCCTCCACGTTACGGGATATAGCCTAGTGGCTAAGGCGCCTGCTTTGGGAGCAGGAAATCGCAGGTTCGAGTCCTGCTATCCCGACAATAGGTTTTACAGCCTGTCGGGACCTTGAACTACTGGTTATTGATTCCGCTAATTGTGACCTGCGTCCATAGCTCAGCTGGATAGAGCATCGGCCTTCTAAGCCGAGGGTCAGAGGTTCGAATCCTCTTGGACGTAAACTAATAACCCGCCTTTACGGCGGGTTTTTTGTTTATGTGGGACCAAGAGGATTCGAACTGGAAAAGCGGCTCCGAATACCTGGAGGAGCAAACGGACAGGATGTCCGTTTAGCTTTGAAAGAGCGCCTCTAACGAAGCGGATGATTCCGCTTCGTTAGAGGCGAATCTACCCAAACACATGTTACAGGATGAAAAGACCTATCTGTTAATAAGTGCCCGACTAATCTGATATTGGTAGAGCATCCACCTTCCTCACCGGGAAACAGAATTACCAGATCAGCTCATTCAATGAGCTATTTATGGGCAATATTCGGCTCATTGTCAAACTCCAAAGATCTTCACCATGCATAGTCCTATGTGAGAGTTTACGCCCTGAAACACAATGAGAATTGACTATAAACATATCCTCAGACATACCAATCAATTTGCTGCCTCACTTCAAAGGCTTTCATCTCGAGCACTTATATAAATGAAACCCCTTCTGCGAATTTTGTCCGACAAAAGGGGTTATATCTCAATAAAGATTTAAGGCATTTTCAGCTGACAGCAGCTTATCTATACAGATCATTCACAATGGCTCTGGCATAAGAAATCATGGAAAAGGAATTCTGCCAGGTGGTGGAAAAGTAGACTACCACCGTATCTGTTTCAGGGGAGACATAGATAGCCTGCCCCCCAAGTCCGGCTTTGTAAAGGTCGCCGTCGGAGAAGACCGCATCCCACTGGTAGGAAGCTCCCATAAGCTTTTCATCTTCGTTGAAGGCCTTTATCATACGGGGCCCCTGGAAAGCCTTGTCATAGATATCGGGATTGACCGCATCATAAACAGTCTGGAAGTAATCTTCGCTCACAACTCTTTCGTTGCTGACAACACCGTAACTGGGAGTAAAAAGAAGGGCATACCGGGCCATGTCTCTCAGGGTTGATGCAAAAATACCGCCATAGAGTCCTTCATGGGCTGAAGAGAGTCCCATTAAAGCATCCCCTTCCATCCCGGCTTTTGACCATATTCTTTCACTAACAACAACATTCCATGGCTTTCCTGTGATCTCTTCCACAACAGAGCCCAGAATCTGGGTGTTGAAAGTAGAGTATTCAAAGGCTGTGTTAGGCTCTTTTGTCGGTTGAACCAACACCACAGACTCCTTTACTCCAGCCCCTCTAGCAGCACCCCGGGGTGTCATTGCGGAGTGAAGAATCTTACCCAGGGCATGATCCGGGTTATTAAAGTTTTCCTGATTCTCTTCATAGTCCAGCCCCGCCCTTTGATGCAGCACATCTTCCACAAGTATGGCTCCAATAGGAGATCCTTCTGTATAGTCAAGGTAATCTGATACTGGCTTCTTCAGATCTACCAGACCCTCTTCCACTAGCTGGTGAATCAGAAGTCCCGTTATAGTCTTGGACGCCGAGTTCCACAGGTGTTTGCTGTTTTCCGGCATACCGGGATAGTTTTCGTACACTATTTCCCCTTTATGCATAACGATCATCCCCTGCATTCTGGAACGGGGGTCGGCCAGAGCCTCAGAGAGAGGGAGGGTTCCCAGGTCTGTCTTTGCCACGACACGCTCAATTCCAGGGTCTTCTCCTCTGGACAGTTCAGCAACAGTGCCGGCTCGGCTGATTATCATTGTAGTGAGGATCTCCGAAATATTCAGATAGGTGTAAGCCGTTACATCATTTCCGATAATAAAGTCGGAGGCTGTGTAACTGTTTCTGAAATATTCTGCTTCTGCTGCGGAAAATCCATC
>JAQQAM010000222.1 GCA_028532905.1 Spirochaetales bacterium | reverse complement strand
AAGAGGTGATTCCCGAGCCGGTTGAAGATTACAGTGAAGTGCCTGTCCTCTCCTATGATGAACCCCTTCCGGTACCCAGCCCGGAAGACAGCCTGAGAGTCGACCGGGGAAGCAGTGAAGACATAGTCGTAGAACCCCTTGAAGAACCGGTTGAGACAGCCGCCGTTCCGGATATTCCCGATACGCCTGAAGATCTGTTTGAAGAGTTTCCCGGCGATGAGTCTGATACGGCAGAAGTCATTCCTGATTTTCCCCTGCTGGCGGAAGAGGTCACACCGGAAGAAGACATGAGCGTTGCAGACGCTCTGGATGATGTCATTCTGCCCACAGGAGACAATGTCATCTATTTTCTGACACCCTCGGATTTCAGACCTCCCTCAGGCCCGGTTAAAACAGATGAGCGCAGTGAAGAGATCATCCCTGTTCTGGTGGACCGGGATATTCTGGAAGACTATATTGTGAGTCAGCTGGAGAAGGGATCTTCCTATATTCAGTTGGGTGCCTACAGCACATCCGAAAGCATTTACAGTGAAATCGAAGCCATTGAAGCCAGATATCCCATGATTGTCTGGACCGAAAGCCGGGGGGGAGCCCCCATTTATAAGCTTCTGATCGGTCCCCTTACAGAGGATGAAACCGGTGTTCTGACCTACCGTTTCCGGGATTCAGGATACGCAGACCTTTTTCTGTACAGACCCTGACAGGAGATCTTTCTGATTCCCTGCAGATAAAAAGACAGTCTGCTGAAAGTACAAAATACAGGATAGAACGGAATAGATATGACAGATCCGAAAGAGGAAGAGTATGCAGCCCGGCTCCGGGAAAGGGGCTGGGGCTGTGAATCTCCCGCAACATTCCGAATAGATATGGATGATTCCTTCAAAGCCCTCTGGGAGACCGCCGCCCCCTTTACCATGATTTCCATGGAGAGGGGGTATGCCGTCTACTCCGCGGTGAAACATATTGTCAGGCGTAAAATTGCCGGAGATTTTGTGGAATGCGGTGTCTGGCAGGGCGGAACCTGCATGATTATGGCCTTGAGTCTCCAGGCTCTGGGAGCCGAAGACCGGACCATCTGGATGTATGACACCTACAGCGGCATGACTCTCCCGGGAGACGAGGACCGGATTGCCGCTTCGGGGCAGCCTGTATCGGAACGCTGGAAAGAAGGGTGGTGGGCTGCCGGAATGGAGCAGGTCCGCCGTAACCTGGATTCCCTGAGCTATCCGGCAGACCGTTTCCGCATGATACCCGGTGATGTGTGCCGGACCCTGGATGAGGACGCTCCTGAAAAAACGGCCCTCCTCCGGCTGGATACGGACTGGTATGCATCAACGAAAAAGGAACTTGAGGTTCTGTATCCCCGGCTTGAAAAAGGGGGAATCCTGATTATTGACGACTACGGACATTTCAGCGGCGCCCGGCAGGCTGTGGATGAATATTTTGCCGATGATCCCTCTGCCCCCCTGTTTCAGAGGAGTGATTATACCGGGCGCATGGCCGTCAACGAGGACTGATTCCTTTATGTTTCAAAAGCCTTTTTATGTCTGTACAGGAATAAAAGGTTCAGAAACGCTCTGTTCTGCAGGGGATCATCCCTGAAGTAGAACAGGTGGGAGGGGCAATGGCAGTCCGAAGATCCAAAGCCTTCTACCCGGTCATCAGCCAGAAGGGAAAGATCCTCCGCCAGGGAGCATTCCAGGTCTGACAGAGTATAAACAGGAAAGGCTTTCGTCTTTTCGGCCTCCTGTGCCAGATAATCGATGTGCCAGTGTTTTTTCTTGCGTTTCGTAAGATGCCTTTTGACCCGGGAACTCAGGTTTTTCATAGCCGACCCTGTGTATATATACCACCCCTCCCGGAAATCCATTGTTCCCAGAGCACCCACATCAATCCGGCATGTACCCATTTTCAGTAGAATCATATAGACTCCGCTGTTCTTTGCTGCCACAGCATCTCTGTCACAGAGAACAGGGACATCAATACGGGACAGGTTCAGGTTTCCCTCAGGGGTGCAGGAAGCGCTGACGCCATGGTAGCTGACCCTGTCCTGACAGCGGCTGAGGGTCAGGGCAAAATCCGGGTCCGTGTGCAGGTTGGGAATGAACAGCTCTGTTTCAGGATTCATTATGACAAACACAACATGGGCTTCCCGGTTGTCATCTTCCCCAATTGCCGCAAGTTCTTCGATATGTCTGGAGGCTCTGAGGGAAGGGGCATCAGGAAACATGGCGACTCCCTCTTCAATGAGGGTACAGGCCTTTACTTCAAGAAAAATCTCTTTGTCTCCATTAAAGAAGTGCCAGTCAAACCGGGAGTGTCCGAAGCTGTACTCGGCTTTGACCTCTCTGGCCTCCGGAAACAGTCTGGGAATAATCAGCTCCCCGGTTATGGCATTGGCTCTGGCGGAGTAGAGGGGTACCGTTTCTCCGTTGTATTCGGCCGCAGCCAGGGTCCATTCTGTTTTTCGTCCCGGGGTACGGCTTTTTTCAAGGATCATTGTTCGTCCCGGATTCATCAATTCGATAAGACGCCCCGGGTTGGGACAGTGAGCACGAACCACCCCGTCAGGAAGACGGACCATGACTATAAAGCGGTTGGGGCGGGAAACCAGTTCTCCTGTTGCATCGGCTGAGAATATATTCATGGGCGGGGGACGCTCTGTTCTTCCAGGAGCGGATCTGCCTGGATCAGCTCTCTGAGGGTCCGGTGGATATCAGGATGACTCCAGAGAGTATTCCCCTGATGAGAGGCGGCAATGTTTCCATTTTTGTCCAGGATATAGGCCGCTGGAACCGTTTTGTGTATGTAGGGCTTTAACTGCCTGGGATCGGGGAACAGGTAGATCTCTCCCTCCATTCCCGCCTCTTTTGCCGCCTTCCGGGCGAGGGATGCGTCTTCATTCAGGTTCACGGCGGCTACTGTCAGCTCTTCAGTACTGAAGGCAAGGTTCAGCTCGTTCAGGCCGGACAGATCCGTCAGGCTGGGAGGAACTGATGTAGACCAGAAGTAGAGAATGGTGACTCTGTCCGTATCTGTGAGTTCCAGTTTCTCATTGTCCAGGTAGGCCGAAAGGGAAGGCGCCGATACGGTGCTGAGGGGCATTTTAAATCCCAGAGACTGGAGCCGCCGGGTTCCTGAGTCGGCATACAGCCCGGATATAAGGCATGTCTGAATCAGGAACAGGGGTAAAATCTTTTTCAACATAGTTCACACTCCCGGGACCATTTCGGTCTGAATCTAGGCAGACTGCTGCAGATAGGACAGCAGTATCATAACAAAATTAAATATACCATGAGCAGCGGACAGAGAGAATAAAGAGAATCTTTTTAGTATGAGGGTTCCCAGAAACAGGCCGGAAGCAAAAGCGAACACAGCTGCCGGAACTCCTTCGTAGAGATGGCCTCCCGCAAAAAGGATACTGATGAAAATCAGTCCGCTGACGGGAGAACCTCCGTCCCTGCGGATTCTGAACCAGGCATATCCCCGGAAAAAAAACTCTTCCATTGTGGCCGCAGCCATACAGGTCAGAAAAGAGGGGATCAGCATGATTTTTCTGCTGATAAGCAGGGGAGGGGGATCAATTCGGACCCCGAGGGTTCTCAGGACCGCCATTCCGGCAGTATACATTGCGAACAATACCCCAATTCCGGCAAAGGCAATGAGGACATGGCTGATTTTGAGCTCACCCGCAAGGGCTGTTGCGCTTTCTTCACAGAGGGGAGGAGTTTTCTGCATCAGGTAGAGGAGCAGAGTTATGATCACAAGGGACTGGAATATCACCGTCAGGTGATGAATCGGGTAATCAAAGAGTCCGGGAGGCATGGATTGCTGATTCAGATAGGAGGGAAGGAAAATCAAAAGAAAAATAACTGGAAATTCCGCCTTTTCAGGAACCAGTGGTATATTTATACTGATTTTGTTCAAATTGGGCCTCTTTTGCTGTCAGAAAACAGTGTACTTGATCTTTATGAGGTTGAAAACACCTGTTGTCTGTAAAATAAGATGCTCAGTATGCCGATAATCATGAGATACATATGAGCATTTTATATACCCTGCTGACCATTTTTATCATAGTCTCCTCTGTTCCTGTGTTTCTGGCAGTGAGAAAAGGCCTGACCCGGGTGGACTGGATTGAGTTCTATTCCATGGGCAAGGATGCCGGATTCAGTTTCAGAGAGATCAATCTTCTGCGGAAAGTGGCGGTTGTCAATAAACATCAGAAGCCTTCCTCCCTGTTCTGGTCCATAGATGTGCTGGATAAATCCCTGGCGGGGATTCACAAGAAGGTGGAAACTGTAAATGATCCCGATGACAGGGAATATCTGGAGTATCTTCTCAAAAAACTGTATTCCTACAGAAAAAAAGTGGAATTTCAGAAACCCCGATATAACAGGGGCATTGAATCCACTGCCGACATTTCCATCAATCAGACAATTAAGCTGAAAGTGGATGTCCTTGGTATTTTTGAGTGTTCGGTACTGGAGAACAACCGCAATTATCTTCTGGTGACCTACCCCAAAGGCCCTCCTGTTCCAGTGGGTTTCAGCTGGAGAGACAGAACCCTGAATGTTTATTTCTGGAGACGGGAGGATGCAGGCTACTTTTTTCAGTCCAGAATTATGGAGGGCTATCCTGACAGGGAATTTAAAACACTGCGGATGTCCCACTCCGATGTGGTTCTCAGAAGCCAGAAGAGGCGTTCTGTCAGAACAAGCTGCAAGGTTCCCGCACAGTTTTATCCTCTTAAAAGCCTGAAATCCTCCACCCAGCTTCCCGAGTCCAGACCGGGATTGCGCTGTGTGGTTCAGGATATCTCTGAAGACGGCGCCGCCATTCTGATCGGAGGGAAGGGCAAGGTTAATTTGTGCTGTAAGCTTCAGCTGGAGCTGTTCGGTAAAATTGCCGTTCTCAGAGGCATTGTCCGAACCATTGACTATGATGAGAGAAAAAACCTGTCCCTCCTTCATATACAGGCTGAAGAGCCGGATGAGCAGTCCCGTTACCTCATACTGGCTTTTGTGTATGATATATACAGAAGTGAACAGGAGAATGCGGCGGCAGCCGCAGCCGCAGCTGCTCCTCAGCCTGCCCCGGTTGAGACCGGTGACTTTGAAGAACCGGTTGTCAGGGAAGAAACGCCTGATGATGAACTGGAAGCTCTTGAAACTGTGGAGGATGAGATCCCCCGTTTCGATTATGAATGAATCATATCAGATAAACTAAAACAGCCTTTCCTCTTTTCTTTACATTTTCCATACAACGTATTAAGTTTAAAATCTATGCAGCAGTGATTCCTTATCAGCTGCGTTCCAATTATCAAGGAGACTCCGGCATGAGTAATATTTTAAAAAAAATTTGGATTTTGCCTCTGTTTTTCATTCTGTACAGCTGTGCAAGTACACCAGAACCGGAACAGGTTGCTGAAGCGGAAGGTAAAAGTGAAAATGTAAACAGCGCAGCACAGGAAAAAGCTCCTGTCTGGGTCACTGTAGAAGTGGATGAGTTTTTTGTCGCACAGGAAACTGTAAAGTATGATGACGGATTCATTGACGGCTACCGTCTCTACGATTATAACGATGCCGGACAGATTCTGAAAAAATCCCACATCGGTTCGGATGAGAGAATTATTTCTGAAGAACTGTACAGCTATAATGGCGACGGCCTTCTGGTGGCAAGCCAGTTCTTCTCGGGAGGAGATCAGATCTCCTACTCGGAGTTCACCTATAATGCGGATATGCTTCTTATTGAGGAGAGTTATTTCAATCCCGAAGGCCAGCTGCTGGCAGTCTCTTCCTATGAATATGACAATCAGGGCCGGATCAGCAAATGGATTTCAGGCGACAGCGGCGGTATTCCCATGATGTACACAGAGTATGAGTATAAGAAAGACATGCTTATGCAGATGACTTATTTCATGCCCAGCGGTGAAATGGAAGGGTTTACCAAACTTGAATACAAAGACGGTCAGCTTGTATCTGAAGCGTCCTATAATGCCAATTCCAAACTTGAAAAGAAAACAGAATACACCATAGAAAATGGTCTGGTCGTTTCAGAAGCCTACTATATAGGAAACAATCTGATCAGAACCGTTGAGTTTGAGTACGACGATGCCGGAAATGCTGTGATTGAAAGGACAATCAACCGTCACGGTGATGTGATCGATATCGTTGAGAAAGAGTATGTTGTTTTCACTGTAAAAAGAACTGTACAACAGTAAGGACGAAAATAAATGTTTAAAAAGAGTATTGTAATAAGCGGATTTATATTTTTTATTCTGTCAGTTCTTCCTGTTTCGGCCAATCAGGCTGAAGTCTGGTCCCGTCTCTACCGCCGTTCCAGTTCCCTGGAGCAGAAAGAGATGGTTCTGGAGAACATTGTCAAAATGAACGACAGGGCACTGGAACCTGTACTGATGGAAGCTCTGGAAGAGATGAATAACAATCAGGAGAAGTTCCGCGGGGACAGGGTCCTGATGATGAAATGGGTCGATATGACCAATATGATTGTACAGGCCCTGGGTGAACTGAAAACACGGGATGCCGAAGATCTGGTCTGGTTTGTTGTCACTCATCCGGCAGACAGTTCAATTCTGAAAGCCAATGCCCTGATGGCTCTGGGGAATATGAGGGCAAAAACATATGCTCCGGAAATTGCCACTATGCTGCGGAATCTGAACTTCAACACCCAGCAGGATAACAGGACCAACGCCGAGATAGAAGCCTATGCCTGTGTGGCCGCTCTTCAGAAAATGAGAGATCCTGTGGGATTTGAGCCCGTTTTCTATGCGGCTTCGGGATGGTATTCCAAGAGAACCAAAAATCTGGCCCTCGCTTCTCTCAGTCAGATTTCCATGGATCCCACCGAACCTGTTATGGAGATTCTCAAAGACGCTGACTTCCCTACCAAACGAATAGCTTTGTCCGTTCAGAAAGAGTCAGCCGCTCCTGAGGAAAACAAGTCCAAAGTGGCTGTTCTTGCCCTGGATGAAGGACTCAAGTACAGCACCACAGATAAAAAACAGCAGGACGATATGTCCAAACTGCGGATTGATGCCATCAAAACTCTTATACAGGCAAATGCCAAAGACAATGCGGCTGTTCCTCTTCTGAAAACGGCTATCGACCGGTCTAAAGATCCCAATGAGACCATCTATGCCTATTATGCTCTGGGTGTTATTGCCACTGATGAGGCTGTTGCCGTTCTGTCAGAGAAGCTCACCTGGTACAATACCAGGCAGGCCGACGGCATCGCAGCCAGTCAGGAACAGCTCGGTTATATCAAACAGATAATCAATTCCATTGGCATGAGCGGTAACAGCCGCGGTATGGGAGCTCTCACGGAAGTGCAGTTCTCCAACTATACACCGGCCATCAACAGACTGGCGAAACAGGCCATGGAAAAACTGAACTGACACCCTGTCTGATCAATTCAGATCAATAACGAAGCCCCGGGTCACAATCCGGGGCTTTTTTACGCTTTCTTTCCCTTTTTTGAATCAGCAGATCACTCCCTTCCGTACTCTTGAAGTATGAAATGGTACAGCCCCGAGACCCTTTGTCTGGGATCGGCAGTTTTTTATACTGCTTTTAAGCCAATGGAGCTCTCTTTACTCTCTGTCCTTATACCTCTTGTTCTGCTGGCCGGATGGGTCAGTCTGTTCGGACGCCGGGGGCGTCTGCTGTTTCTGGTGCTACTGGTTTTTCTGTCTGCTTCGGGGGCGGTTTATCATTGGCAGAGCCGTGTCTGTATTCCTTTTCCTCCAGAACAATGCTGTTCGGTAAATGGGGTGCTGGCGGAGGAACCTTCCTGGACCAGCCGGGGTAATCTTTATCTCCGGATCAATCTTGTTCATGCCGGACAGATCAACGGAGCAGCAGGGGAGGGGGCCGGAACCATATCGGTTTTTCTGCCTGAGGAAAAAGCCCCCCGCTCAGCGTCATGGATACGGGGTGATTCCATCCAGGTTTCCGGGTCTATGGCATTGCTGGAAAACCGGCCTGTTTTCTTTGCCCGGACTTTGAATCAATATACCATGAAGACACCCGGAAGTTTCCGGCGCCGTCTACTGGGGTATGTCCGGCAGAGAGCCGCCGGAATTTCCGATTTTTCACAGACCCTTCTTCCGGCGCTGGTTCTGGGCTTGAATCATCCCCTGCAGGAGCGCTGCACCCGGCTGTTCCGGGAAACGGGAACTGCCCATATCATTGCTCTTTCCGGTTTTCATTCCGGCCTGGTTGCCGCTTTGCTCTACGGATTTTTCAGAATTATTTTCGGTGCCAGGGGCGGACTCGCTGCAGCCGGTCTCGGCCTGCTGTATTATCTTTATCTTGCCGGTCCGGGGCCTTCCCTTGTCCGGTCTGTTATTATGTATGAGATCGTTCTCCTGTGTAAACTCGGATACAGAAAGCCGGATCTGAAAAAAGTCCTCCTTGCCTCCTGGCTTTTCTCCGCCCTTTTCTTTCCCCCCTCCCTGCAGACTCTTTCGGCCAGGCTCTCCTATCTGGCTCTCTGGGGGCTTCTGTTCAGTACCGGTCATTTTGAGGGCCTGCTGCACTTCATCGGTATTCCCTTTCTGAGAAAAGGACTGAGTGCCTCTCTGGCGGCTCAGGTCTGGACCTTTCCCCTTGTTCTGACCTCATTCTCCGTCTGGTATCCGGCGGGTATTGTGGCCTCTCTGGTTCTGACTCCTCTGGTGGCTCTCTATATGTACAGTTCCCTGTTGTATCTGCTGCTGCCGGATATCAGATTTCTGACCTTTCTTCCTGTTCTGCTCTGCAGATTACTGGAAAGTCTACTGATCCGGGGGGCGGAGTTCTTCCGGATGATCCCCTCCCTTTCTGCAGCATCAGCCGGACCGGGGCTTTTCCTGATCCTCCTGTTTCCGTTATTATTAGGCGTTGTTTACCGACCTGGAGGAAATGGTGGAAAAAGAGAACCTGAACCTGAATTACGACTCAGTTACGGAGATTAAGGCACTTCTGGACCTGATGGGCCTGGGACCCCGGAAACGCTGGGGACAGAACTTCCTGATCAACAGAGGGGCAAGGGAGAAAATAATCCGGCAGCTGGATCTTCAGGAGGATGAAAGGCTCTGGGAAATCGGTCCGGGACTGGGGGCAATGACCAAAATGGCTGCCAGTCACCCCGTCGATTTTACAGCCTTTGAGATAGATCCGGGGTATGTGGAGTATCTGAGCCGGGCTATGGCTCCCTATCCGCGTTTTCATCTGGTCTCCGGAGATGTCCTTAAAACCTGGGAAGCCGAGAGGGATGCCAACGGGGCCCCGGATAAGGTTCTGGGAAATCTTCCCTATAACGCAGCCTCAGCCATAATCGCCGATTTTGTAGAGAAGAACACACTCCCTTCCAAACTGGTTCTCACGGTTCAGAGTGAGATGGGCGAACGGATGACCGCGGCGCCGGGCAACAAAAACTACTCCTCTTTTTCCATCCTCTGTCAGTCGGCTTTTGATGTAAAAGACTGCGGTGTTCTGAAACCCGGTTCCTTCTATCCTGTACCCAGGGTCTCTTCCCGCATTGTCGCCCTGACCCCCCACGGCCGCTATGACTCCATGAAAAACAGGGAACTGTTTCAGCAGCTGATACGGGATATTTTTGTCTCCCGCAGAAAGACCATACAGAATAACCTGAGCGCCATGTCTGGGCAGAGGTTTGCCCGGTTCGGAAAGGATCTCCTGTTCAAAACCTTTGAAGAGGAAGGAATCAATCTGACCTGGCGTCCTGAAAAGATCA
>JAQQAM010000221.1 GCA_028532905.1 Spirochaetales bacterium | reverse complement strand
GTTGGTCAGGAAAGTAACAGACCCCCCTTCGTCAAAAGCAGCGACCTCAAAGGCACATCTGGTTCTGGTGGAGGCTTTTTCAAATATAAGAACGATATTCTTTCTGTCCAGAAGATCTCCGCGGACTCCGGCTCTTTTCTTGTTTTTCAGATCTCTGGAAAGATCCAGGAGATATCTGATCTCTTCGGGGGTAAAGTCTTTCAGGGTGAGGAAGTGTCTTCCTTTAAGATTAACTGGCATCGTTTTACTCCATATAGCCGATGCATGTGGACATGCACAGGCTGTTGATTTCAGCATGGCCCGCGGGGCCTTTACCGCATCAGACCTGCTGAACAGGTGATGAAGATTTATATTACAGAAACTTCCCCCGGGATGTCCATACGGAGGGTCGAGATTTACTGAATTGCTCCCCGCCTCAGGGGCATGCTCATACACCGGGGACCGCCCCGCCCTCTGACCAGCTCGGACCCTTCAATTTCTACAACTTCTACTCCGTTTTGCCGCAGGGTTTCGTTGGTGGCCTGATTGCGGCCATAGGTCACCACGACCCCGGGGGCAATGGCCAGTGTATTGGTGCTGTCATTCCACTGTTCCCGGGCAGCCGTGATCTTGTCTCCCCCTCCGGAACTGATGATCTTCACATCATCCCTGTGCAGGACGGCATTCAGAGCCTGTACCAGATTTTTCTCAGGGGTTATTTTCAGCCTGCCGGTAGAGGAGGACACCATACTGAAGACTTTAATATCATCCGCAATACCGGGAAAAATGGTGAACTTGTTCACATCCAGCATGGTAAAGACCGTATCCAGATGCATATAGGCTCTTTTAAAGGGGATTTGTATGACCAGAACTTTCTCAATTCCCGACTCCCCCTTGAACAGATTCTCTGCCAGCCGTTCAATGGCTTCGGGGGAGGTTCTGGCACTGCAGCCCACTGCCACAGCTTTATCACTGAGAACGAGAATATCACCCCCCTCCAGAGAGTCGCTGTTGTTATAGTCGTACCACAGGGGTGCATCTGTCCCGCCGAAGGCATGGTGATATCTGTTGATATAGGAGAGGATCATGGTTTCCCGGTTACGGGCCACCGTTTTCATGGAGTTGATTGAGATTCCCTGTCCGATAACCGCTCCGGGATCTCTGGTAAAATAGAGGTTGGGAATGGGATTGATATAAAAGGGATAGTCATCGGTTATATAATAGGAAAGGCTGCGGCTCTCTTCTTTATAGTGAATCTCATTTTTATGGAGGCCGGCGATAAAGATATCCGCCAGTGAGGCCGGATCTCTGGTATACAGGTAATCCAGAATCGCTTCCCGTTCTTTTAATCTGCTGATACCCGTAAAACCGGCCATTTCGCTGATCAGTTCATTCTTGACCTGATCGTCCTTAAGAATATCCGCCAGAAGCTGATCGTAGTAATACACCTCGCAGCCTCTGTCCCTGAGGGCGTTTGCAAAAAGGTCGTGTTCTTCCTGCATTTTACCCAGCCAGGGAATATCATCAAAGAGTAATTCTTCCAGATACCGGGGTGTCAGCCGTTCCAGCTCTTTACCGGGTCTGTGCAGGAGCACAGCCTCCAGCTTTCCGACTTCCGACTGTACATTATATAAGAGCTGTCTGCTCATAGTGGCTTCCTTTTCCTGAATCAATTGGTATTTTTCTCTTTCAGCAGGCGGGCTGTCCGGTACAGCTGGGCCGCTCCCCGGTCCAGATCTTCAAGGGTTGTATCCTTTTCAAGGACTTCGCCGGGCTTGAAGGCATGAAGAACCTTCCGGTTAAACACAATCCGGTACCCTAAAGAACCGAATGCCGCTGCCATGGCATCGGCAGTAAAGCCCAGATCCGCCTCACTTTCCTGCTCACAGATAGAAATGAGCCCGGCAATCCGGGATGGTCCGGACTCAAGTTCGCTGATCCAGGCCGAACGGTCCTCTCTGTCATAGGAAGTGAGACAGTAACAGCGGTCGATAAACATTTTCATCAAGCCGCTCATATTATAGAAGTAGGTGGGAGAACCGGCAATAAGAACATCCGCTTCCCGCAACAGGGGATACACATCCTGCATTCCGTCTTTTTTAACACATTTATTGGTATCGGCACAGGCTTCACAACCTGTACAGGGCATCAGATTCAGATCGGACAGATAGACTGTATCACAAATTGCTCCGGCCTCCAGAAAAGGAGCCAGTACCCGGTTTACCAGTGCTGATGTATTTCCTTTCTTCCGGGCGCTGCCGATTATGGCCAGCACCTTCATGACTTTCCCTTTTCAGCAGAGACCTGATTCTCTTCATCCAGATAGCGGGTGACCTCAGCCGAAGACGCTGCGATGGGTCCGCTCACCAGGACAGGGGGAGCATTGATTTCATCGGCATCCATCATAGCCGCCAGTCTCTGCAGAGAGGCCAGGAGCATGTTTTTTTCCCAGTCCTCCAGTTTATCGAATTCATGGGTGAAGGTTTCCTGGAGCATTGAAGGATTGGAAGAAAGAATCTCCCGTGCTTTATCGGTAAGTTCTATATTCACTTTCCGTTTGTCCTGAGTGCTTCTGTGCCTCTGGGCAAAGCCCTGCTGTTCCAGACGATCCAGAATGCTGGTCACCGTTGCCTGAGAGAGACTGACTGTTCTGGCAATCTCTGATATGGGACGGTTTGAGTTTTTCTGAATTTCCTTAAGAACAATCAACTGGGGGCCGGTTAAACCGAATTTCTTAACAAGCCGTTTTGACTGCAGGTCAATGGCTCTGATTATCTTTCTGATGGTGGATACTACATCATCCGCCAGTTCCTGAGAATCCAAAGTTCTCCTCCATGCTCTGATTCTTAATAGATTGTATCATTGAAATCCCTATATTGAATATAATCTCATATAATTACAACACTAATCTTATGTATTATATAAATAAGCCCTAAAACCGGCCTGTATAGCAATAGAAAAACTCATAAATATGGGATTTTTTGAGAATAGGCCCCTGTACCCACTTATTGAAACTATATAGCACACAAAGGACTGCCCTTGATCAATCCCTCAGATTTTGTTAGTGTTCTAATTATTAAAAATTACTTAAGAGGTATTCAAATGAAAAAAGCAATCATCATTGCATTGTCACTGCTTACTATTTTCTCATTTTCTCTCACAGCCGAGGGACAGCAGGACAGCGGAGCAACAACCA
This sequence comes from Spirochaetales bacterium, assembly GCA_028532905.1. Lineage (GTDB taxonomy): Bacteria > Spirochaetota > Spirochaetia > DSM-2461 > DSM-2461 > Oceanispirochaeta. Next base: position 14,192 of record JAQQAM010000221.1, on the reverse strand, counting down.
TTATTTTCGGAGACGTCTCCTGGGACAGTGTTCAGGTTCATAACAGAATTATGGCCTACATTATTGAAAACGGCCTGGAGGGCTATAAAGCCGATTTTATTGCCGGTGATACGGTTCCCATCATCAATGGTATCATTCAGGGAGATATTGATGTGGATATGGAGTCCTGGCACTCCAATGTTCCTGAGATCTATAAAAAGGGAATTGATTCGGGCGATATGGTGGACCTTGGAAAGAATATGCCCGATGCCCCTCAGGGCTGGTGGGTTCCCCGCTACCTGGTTGAAGGTCCCGATGCTCAGGCTCCCGATCTTAAATCCGTCTCTGATCTTCCCAAATATGCTCACCTTTTCAAAGATCCTGAAGATCCTTCCAAAGGAATCGTGTACGCCGGTGTAGCCGGTTGGGGACAGCTGGCAACGGGGGAAGAGTATTTTGATAAATATAATCTCCATGATGCCTTCAACATGGGAGTAGCCGGTTCCGGAACGGCTCTGGCAGGAACCATGGTAGGAGCCTACAAGAAAAAAGAAGCCTGGGTCGGTTATTACTGGGCTCCCACAGCGGTTCTGGGAAAGTTGGATATGGTAAGACTGAAAGGCAGTGAGTATCCTGCAGCAAATGTTAATATTCTGGTGAACAAATCCATGCTGGACAAAGCTCCCGAAGTGGTTGAGATTCTTAAAAAATACTCCACCACTGTAGCCGATAACAATCAGTTCCTGGCCAAGATGGATGACGAAGGATGGGATTCTGCACAGGCAGCCGAATGGTTTATGAAAAACAAAGAGGATGTCTGGTCACAGTGGGTGAACGATGAAGTTGCAGCCAGAATCAAGGCCAGTCTGCAGGAGTAATCATGCCTGATAGCATTAATTCTAAAGATCCCTCCGGGGATCTTTCTGCAAAGGACCCAGCCGAAAAGCCCCAAGTCATTATAAAAGACCTGTGGAAAATTTTCGGCCGCGATCCTAAAAGAGTTCTTAAAAAAGAACTCAGAAACCTCAGCAAAGAGGAAGTACAGAAAAAGACAGGCTGCATCATCGGTATGCGCAACGTCAATCTGACCATTGAAAAAGGCCAGTTTTATATTCTTATGGGCCTTTCCGGCAGCGGTAAGTCAACCCTGATCAGAAACATCATCCGTCTGGTGAACCCCACCAGCGGCAGTATTGAAATCAACGGTCAGAATGTCACAAAAATGTCTCAGGAAAACCTGCTTCAGTTCAGAAGGAAAACCTTCGGCATGGTTTTTCAGCATTACGGCCTGCTGCCCCATTTAACGGTACTGGATAACGCCGCCTACGGACTGAAGGTGAAAGGACTCCCCAAGGGAGAACGGTATGCAAAAGCCATGCAGACCCTGGAGACTGTCGGTCTTAAGGGCTGGGAGGATTATTATCCCGGCTCCTTGAGCGGCGGTATGCAGCAGAGAGTGGGACTGGCCAGAGCCCTGGCCAATGATCCTGAAATTCTCCTGATGGATGAACCCTTCAGCGGCCTGGACCCCCTGATCAGAAGACAGATGCAGGATGAACTGGTGGAACTTCAGGAGAAGCTGAAAAAGACGATTATCTTTGTAACCCATGACCTGCATGAAGCCCTGAAACTGGGCGACCGGATTGCCATTATGCGCAATGGTGAAGTGGTTCAGGAGGGAACTCCCGAGGAGATCGTGACTCAACCGGCAGATGACTATGTTCAGGAATTTGTCAGAGATGCGTCACCCGCCAAGGTTCTGACTGCCGGCAGCATTATGGAAGCTCCCAAAGTGCTTCTGTATGCCTGGGAAGGACCCAAAACAGCATTGACCCTGCTCCGCTCGGAGAAAAGAAATGCCGCTTTTGTTGTGGATAAATCTCACAAACTCCTTGGTGTGACACGGGCTGACAGGCTGGAAAAGCTTCTTGAAAAAGAAGAGAGGCCAAAGAATATTCCTTCTGAACTGATCAAACAGGTCAGCACCGTAACAGAAGAAACCATTCTGGAAGATATGTTTGCCATCATTTCCGAGAACCCCTACCCCGTTCCCGTTACCGATGAGAAGGGAAAGTTCAAGGGAATTGTGACAACTGACCAGATCTTTGAGTCCATAGCCCCCCTGGAAGGAGAGAACCATGATTGATTTTCCCGAAATTGCATCCATTCCTCTGGCAAAATGGATTGATAAGGCCATGGACTGGCTCCTTGTAAATCTTGACGGGTTCTTTGATGCCATCGGATTTATCATTTTACAGGTGGTCAACGGCATTGAAGGTCTTTTTCTCTTTGTTCCCTGGTTTGTGACGGTGATTCTTGTTGGTCTGGCCGGCTGGAAACTACTGGGAAAATGGAAAACCGGTGTAGTCTTTATGCTGATGATGCTCTTAGTCGGTTCCTTCGGATACTGGGAGCTGGCCATGAGAACTCTCAGCCTGGTTATAGCTTCGGTGGTATTTTCCCTTCTGATCGGGATTCCCGTGGGTATTAACATGGCCCGTAACGACAGAAGCCAGGCCATTCTGCAGCCACTTCTGGACGGTATGCAGACCATGCCCAGCTTCGTATACCTGATTCCGGCCCTTATGTTTTTCGGTATGGGTAAAGTACCGGCCATGTTTGCGACAATCATATACGCCACGCCGCCGGTTATCCGTCTGACCAATGTGGGCATACGGACAGTGGACCAGGAAGCGGTAGAAGCCTCCAAGGCCTTCGGGGCCACCCCCCGTCAGGTACTGCTGGATGTACAGCTGCCGCTGGCCAAGCCCTCTATAATGGTAGGGGTTAACCAGACAACCATGATGGCTCTGGCTATGGTGGTTATCGGTTCCATGATTGGAGCCAAGGGACTGGGAATGGAAGTTCTTCTGGCCATCAGCCGGATCGAAGTGGGACGCGGTTTTGAAGCGGGAATATCCATTGTATTTCTGGCTATCATTATTGACCGGATTACCCATTCCTTCTCGGAAACTAAAACAAAATAATACAATCTGAGACCGCAGCTTACCGGCTGCGGTCTTTTTCAATCTAAGCCTTTTTCGTCTTATACTCTCCCTCTCCATTAAAAAATCGTCCCAGCCATTTATCCCAGGGAATTGTACCTCCCCCGAAATTACAGGACACATAACGATGATGAAGATAGTGAAAATAGTCTCCCGAGGGCCATGTATTTCCAAAGAGTCTGCCGTGAAAACCTGTATGACCCGGAGCCGGTGTAAGGGCTGTCAACTGGGAATTAAAAAAGAAATGCACAGGGTGGGAGGGTAGGACAAAGTGAATCAGTACCACAGAAAAATAGAGCAGATGCTCAACCGGATGCATGGCCAGTCCCGACCAGGGACCGCAGTTGGGATTCTTGTGATGCACACTGTGAACGGCACGGAGCAGGGGCTTCCAGTGGATCAGTCTGTGAATAAAGTAGAAATGGGTCTCCCGCCAGAGGGGGATAATCAGAAAAAAAGCAATAAACCAGACAGGATTGTCTCTGAATTCCATTAAAGGCATGAGTCCCCGGGCTCCCAGAAAATAGTAGAGAACCTCCCAGGCCGTCCAGATGGGAACACCATAGACCAGGGAACGGAACATATTATCCCTGACCTGATCCCGGAACATAAATTTTCCTGAATCCCGCTCCTGCCAGCGGGGATGATACTTTCCCCGGTTTCCCTGAACCTTCAAAATATAAAGGGTCAGATGAAAAAAGCCGAACACTGCAAGGACAAAAACCAGATTTCTGATCAGCATCAGGCCAATCCATGGAAGGCTGAGAACTGCAGTTTCTGAAAAATCAGGCTGAAGAAAGTACCAGGCAGCAAAAGCCAGCAGGCCGTAACACAGATGCCTGGGCCATAGATATCCGCCCCAGCCCAATAACCATTTCAGAAGAGCCGCCCCTTTCCAGGGTGTTGTGAACAGAGGGGCATACTCTACAGGAGGAGGACTCCAATGTCCTTTTTCATCTCTGGTTTCATAATCGATAGACTCTTTTTCCATAACCGGGCTCCTTACACTGAAAGCTGAGTTTTTCTCTATTATAAAACCCGGCCGGAAATCTGTCGTCTGGAGATTTTTCGATTAAATCTGGATAAATTACGATAAATCCATGTAAAGTGTCCGTTTCTGCATATATCCCTCCAGGCCGTATTCTCCGTCTTCTCCTCCCAGTCCGCTGAGTTTATGACCGCTGTGAAACCCGTGGGTATGACCGTCGATGGGCTGATTGATGAAAACAGTCCCCACTTCCAGCCGGCCGGAAGCCTCCATTATAATACTGTGGTTTCCGGTAAACAGATACGCCGCCAGTCCATAGGGGCCGGCATTACACAGCCCGACGGCCTCATCAAAATCCTTAATCCCCAGAACTGGGAGTATGGGACCGAAGGTCTCCTCCCGGGCGGCATCCATATCCGGTTTCACATCCGTAAGTATGGTGGCAGGGTACCAGAAGCCTTTACTGAAGGCACCTTCTGTCAGGGGCTTGCCTCCTGTCAGAGCCCGCGCCCCCTGAGACAATGAGCGCTGAACAATACCGTCAATTTTCTCCACATCTCCTCTTGAAGCCTTCGGTCCCATTTGAGTTCCGGGGTCAAGAGGATCTCCCACAGTAATCTCTTTCACTTTGGCCTGCAGAAGAGCTGTAAATTCATCTTTTACCGATTCCTGCACAAAGATCATATCCGAGCAGATACAGACCTGTCCGCAGTTGGAAAATCGGGAGACCACAGCCGCCTGGGCGGCTTTTTCAAGGTCCGCATCTTCCAGAACGATAAAGGGAGCCTTTCCTCCCAGCTCCAGAATCAATCCTGTGATATTGACAGAGGCAGCCTTGTAAACCGCCTGTCCCGCAGCAACACTTCCGGTCAGGGAAATCAGCTTTGTCCTGGGACTGCGGGCCAGCTGATCCCCGGCTTGTATGCCTCTGCCGGTAATCAGATTCACCACCCCCGGAGGAAAGCCGGCTTCATCCACCAGATTCATAAACTCCGCTGTCGCCAGTGGTGTCAGCTCATGGGGTTTAATGATCAGAGTATTTCCTGTTACCAGTGCGGGTCCCAGTTTCCTGCCTACCAGCGCCAGGGGATAATTCCAGGCACAAAGGGCCAGAACCACACCGTAGGGGACCCGTTCAATCATCATTTTTCTGCCGGGTACGGGAGAGGCAAGAATATCCCCCTTGATCCTTCCGGCTGAATCGGCTGCAAATTTCATATAGGCTATGGTGTCATCCACTTCTCCCAGGGCATCCCGATAGGTTTTTCCCTGTTCCCGGCAGAGCAGATCGGCAAAGAACTCCCTTCTGGCCTCCAGTTTGTTCATCAGATCATATAAGTAGGAAGCTCTTTGAAAGGGAGACAGAGCCTGCCACCTCGACTGGGCTTCTGTGGCCGCGTCCAGTGCCCTTTCCACATCTTCAGAGCCCGCATCAGCAGCATATCCTGTAATCTCTTCATTGGCTGGATTTTCCACAGGAAAATACGCTCCATCAGTGCATTTAGTCCACTCTCCATTTATATAGAGATCATAGTATTTAACATCCTTCTTCATATATCCACCTCTATTTAACAAACATTTTAGTTCACATTCAAACATTTTAGTTTATATTATTTAAATATAGGCATTCCGGTTCATTTGTCAATAAATAAATTGACCATTAAACATATTTGTTTCATTATTATGCCATGCGTATACCAATACACCGGGATCAGCACTCCTTTTTTCAGTGCTTTTCCTCCAAAAACAAAATACAGATTATGGAATTGCTGGCTGAAAAAGCCATGAACATAGGGGAACTGGCGGAAACTCTGGATGTCTCCTCCACTCTGATTGCCAGATATATCAGTGAAATGGAAAAAGCCGGGATTGTGAAAACAGCCCTGGAACCTGGAAAGAGAGGACAGCAGAAGCTCTGTTCGCTGACCGCCCATGAGTTCACTCTTTTTTTTCAGGACCACCCCCGGGATCAGGAGGAAACTGTGGGAATGACCATACCCGTGGGACAGTTCAGCAGTTTTTCTGTGGAACCCACCTGCGGCCTGGCGAGTACGGAGAAATACATAGGAATGGTGGATGATCCCCGCTACTTCAGTGACCCGGAAGCAGCCAGAGCCGGTATCCTCTGGTTTGAATCGGGATATGTGGATTATGTCCTGCCCAGCTTTCTGTTTGATTACTCAGACACGATTACCAGTCTGGAAATATCATTTGAAATCTGCTCTGAATATCCCCGCTACAAGAATGACCATCCCTCGGATATCTATTTCTCCCTGAACGGCAGAACACTGGGGTTCTGGACCAGCCCCGGAAGTTTTGGAGGGAAAAAAGGCCTTTATACACCGGCCTGGTTCACCTGTGGTACTGAATACGGTCTATTGAAACGGCTTAAAGTGACTCGGGATGGAACATATGTGGACGGGAACAAAATCTCCGGGACCAGCCTGACAGATCTGGACCTTGGCAACAAGACAGACCAGGTATTGAGAATAGCCTCCCCTGAAAATGTACGGCACCCCGGAGGAGTGACCCTTTTTGGAAAGGGTTTCGGCAATCACGACCAGGATATCAATATACAGATTACATACTGACGGGATGACTCTTCTCCTGTGGCCGCTCTCCCGGAAGCTGATCTCCCTGAGACTGCTCTCCCGGTGGTCACTCCCCCGGAGGCTGATCTCCCGGAAATCCGGGAGACACGGTGCTACATCAGAAAGATACCGTTTTTTTCACAGTCCTTTCTCAATGCTTCCGGCCACAGACTGGCCTGCACTTCACCGATATGAGCTTTCCTTAACAGGAACATACAGAGCCTGGACTGTCCGATGCCTCCGCCGATGGACTCCGGGTATTCTCCGGCCAGCAGTCTCTTATGGAACAGAAGCTCCCGGCGCTCTTCGGCATTTCTGATTTTAAGCTGCCTCTCCAGTGCCTCCCGGTCAACACGGATACCCATGGATGAGATTTCAAAGGTCCGTTCCAGAACCGGATTCCAGAGAATAATATCACCGTTCAGTCCTTTGGAACCGGAACCGTTCTCTGTACTCCAGTCATCATAGTCGGGGGCTCTTCCGTCATGGATGTTTCCATCCGACAGCTCTGATCCGATTCCCACAATAAAAACTGCGCCGAACTCTTCAGCCGCTCTGGATTCCCGTTCTACCGGACTCAGATCAGGATAGGTTCTACACAGCTCTTCTGCCAGAATAAATGTGATATTTTCAGGCAGTATGGGGGTAATTTCCGGATAGCTCTCATAAACCATAAACTCAACAGCCTTGATGGTGGCATAGATTTTTGTCACCACAGACATCAGATATTCAAGATTACGGTCCTCCTGCCTGATGGACTTCTCCCAGTCCCACTGATCCACATAATAGGAATGGAGATTATCGGGTTCTTCATCCGGGCGGACGGCGTTCATATCGGTATACAGACCATACCCGACGGGAATTTTGTAATCTCCCAGCATCATCCGTTTCCATTTGGCCAGAGACTGGGGAATCTCGGCGGTACAGTTCATCCCTTTGGGCTTGAAGGATACGGGTTTTTCAATACCGTTCAAATCATCATTGATTCCTGTTCCCGCCTCAATGAAAAGGGGTGCAGTCACGCGCCTCAGCCTGAGCTGGGCGGAAAAATAGGTCTGAAAAAAAGCTTTTATATCGGCAATAGCCTTCTCTGTCTCTTCCAGGGACAGGATGGATGTATACCCTTCGGGGTAGTAGTATTCTGCGCTCATAGTAAATCCTCATCTTATGGTAATTCCGCCTCAGTATAGACCAGTTTCTCCCCTATTGATATTTTTATTTCCGCAAAAAAAGAAATTATTTAACCGAATTCATATCATGATAGAATAGAGACTGTTCCAACTGAACGAAAGGAGACTTGCCCCTATGCCCCGGAATTATTAATCAGAACTGACAGCCGTTTTCGGTCATCCTGTTGCAGAGAACCCAACGATTGTCATGCTGGAAGCCGCTTTCAGAAAAATGAAGCTGGACTGGCGCTACCTGACCATCGAAGTGTTGCCGGAAAACCTGGAAGATGCCCTTGCCGGCATGAAAGCCATGGGCTTACAGGGACTGAACCTGACGATTCCCCACAAAATAGAGGTTATGAAATATCTGGATGCTGTCGCCGATGATGCCTCTCTGATCGGAGCTGTGAATACGGTGCGCCGGGACGGAGACAGATTAATTGGAGAGAATACCGACGGTAAGGGGTTTCTGGAATCCCTTAGAATAGATGGGCGGATGAATCCGGCCGGAAAAGAGTTTTTGATACTGGGAGCAGGCGGAGCAGCCCGGGCGCTGTGTACAGAACTGGCCCTGGCCGGTGCCCGTTCCATAAGGATTGTGAACAGAACAGTCTCCAGGGCCGAGGCTCTGGCTTCCCATATAAGCAGGAATACCGCAGCCGAAGTATCTGCCCTCCCCTGGACTCCCGCCCTGTCACTCCCCTCTTCGGTTAACGTACTGGTCAATGCCACATCCATCGGCCTCTTCCCGGATACGAATAAACCGGATTTAAACTATGACTCCATCCGGCAGGACATGCTGGTCTGTGATGTCATCCCCAATCCGCCGGAAACTGAGTTTCTCAAAGAGGCTTCCCGCCGCGGCGCCCGTACACTGGACGGCCTGGGGATGCTGGTCTATCAGGGGGCCATCGGTTTTAAAATGTGGACCGGGCTGGAAGCACCTGTGGATGAGATGAAAGAAGCCCTGATAAAAGAGTTTCAGGAATAAACACCTGAAATTGACTTTCATCTGAACTGATATTATTTTTTTATCAGTGAGGCCCTGATAATGGAGTTTATAATTGACGCCCTGTATTTCACTCTAAAGTACTTTCTACTTTTTTCAGTGGGAACAGTTGCCGGATGGTTTATAGAACTGTTCTGGAGACGGTATTTCGGAGAGGCAAAAAGGTGGATCAACCCGGGATTTCTGCAGGGTCCCTGGCTGCCCCTGTACGGTTTCGGTACGATCATTCTGTACCGGATCAGCTCTTTAAATCTGCCCCTCTACCTACTGGCCCTCACATTTCTGATCAGTCTGACTCTGCTGGAATACCTGGCAGGTCTTATCTTTATACACCACTTCAAAATCAAACTCTGGGACTATTCCCGGAACCGGGGCAATATACAGGGACTGATCTGCCCGTTATACAGCCTGCTATGGACCGGACTGGGTCTGTTTTTCTATCTGATGATCTACCCCCGGTTGAACAGCATAATAGACCAGCTGTACAACTATCTGCAGCTCTCCTTTTTCATAGGTCTGTTCACGGGACTCTTTGCCGTCGATCTATGGCAGTCTTTCAACATTGCCGGCCGCATCAAGAGATTCGTAGATGAGACAGAAGAGAAAATCCCCGTTGATTTTGAAAACCTGAAACTGGAACTCAGAGACAGAGTCCGGGAGGGATTCAGGAATCATACGCAATTCTTCTTCCCCTTCAGAGGAGAGCTGGGAACATCTTTCCGGGATAGCCTCAGGAGCCACACGTTTAACCTCCGGTCCAGACTTAAACCATTGAGAAATGCATTGAATAAGCGACTGGACAGAGATGATGAAGAACATTGAGACATTATCAGGAGAATGAGTTTGACAGTATTATTCAGGACATACTGGATCATGATGATGTGAAGAAGCTGGACAGCATCAACCACCACGGCAACAGTATTCTGGATCACAGTCTGAAAGTTGCCCGGCTGGCCTGGAAATGGGGAAACAGACTGCATCTGGATTCCAGATCCCTTGCCAGAGGAGCCCTGCTTCATGATTTTTTTCTGTATGACTGGAACAGGGAATCCCTTCATCCCCGCCGAAGATTTTATGAGATTCATAAAATGCATGGATTCACCCACCCCACAACAGCCCTGAACAATGCCAGTGAAAGATTTCATCTGAACCGCATCGAGCGGGATATTATCAGGAGGCATATGTTTCCTCTGACCCTGATTCCTCCCCGCTATCCGGAAAGCTGGCTGGTTATGATTGTTGACAAGATAGTGGCTGTGGGTGAATTGCCTTTGTATTTTAGATCCCTTCAAAAATGATTAACAGATTTTAGCATTTTTTGAATCAGAGTCATAAATCCGTACCTACTCAATGTATGGATGTATTAACGGAAACAAGTCAGAAACGCTTCGGCATCTCCTACCTCTTCCCCTACCAGCGCCTGGTCATCACAAACATACTGCGCCGGGCGGGACTCTACGGAGAGGAGGAACAGCTTGAGGCTCCCCCTCATCAGGTCGTCCTCCTGCCAACAGGAGCCGGGAAAAGCCTTTGTTTCATGCTCCCCGCCTGCCTGATGGAGGGACTGACCATAGTCGCCTTTCCCCTTTTGGGTCTGATGGCCGATCAGCTGCGCCGGGTGGAAGAAGCCGGCATGAGGGGAGCCATACTGAAAGGGGGAATGAGCCGCAAGGAGAAGGATGCGCTGTGGGAGGACGCTGCCTCCGGGAAACTCCATATGCTTTTGACCAATCCTGAAATGCTGATTCTCCCGGAAGTCAGGGAGCGCCTGGCCGGATTGAAAATATCCCACCTGGTGCTGGACGAGGCCCATACTATTCCCGAATGGGGAGAAAGTTTCCGCCCTGCCTGTCTGGAACTGGGACGGATTCTGCCGGAGATTGCCCCTGAGCAGATAACGGCGTTTACTGCCACAGCCAGCCCCCTGATCCTGGAAAAGATCAAGACCATTCTTTTTTCCGGTCTGAACTTCAACCTCGTACGGGCCAATCCGGACCGGGTGAATATTTTTTATGAAGTAAGACCGGTTCTATCCCGGATGAACAGTCTGACACAACTGATTCCCCGGATTCAGCGGCCGGCTCTGATCTTCTGCTCCAGCCGCCGGCAGACAGAACAATGCGCTTTGTACCTGAGACAACGGCTGGATGATGAGGAGATCCGCTTTTATCATGCAGGACTCTCCAGTGAGCTGCGAAGCGAGCTGGAAGAGTGGTATTTCCAGTCTGACAGGGGCATACTTGCCGCTACATGCGCCTATGGTATGGGTATGGACAAAGGAAATATCCGCACAGTGATTCATTACACCCTACCCTCCACGGTGGAAGCCTATCTCCAGGAATCAGGCCGGGCCGGACGGGACAGGCAACCCTGCCGGGCAATCCTTCTCTACCATCCGGAAGACAGTTTCCGGGAAGTAAATAATCCGAAAGCCGAGTTGAAAAACCGCTATGAGAAACTCCTGGCCTTTGCCGAGGATACAGAGACCTGCCGCCGTGAAAGTCTCCTCACCATTCTGGAGGCAGAACCTGAAGACTGTGACAGCTGTGATGTGTGCCGGAACAGAGTCCTCAAAAAAGATCCGGTGGAAAATTTAATTCAGCAGACAGTCAGAAGATTCAATGGCCGCTTCACAGCAAAGCTGCTGGCAGACTTTCTGCTGGGGCGATACAGCTCAGACATACAGGAAGGCTGCTATTTCCGCTCTTCTGGATTCGGCTGTCTGAAGCACTGGAGCCGTGAAGATTTAATGGAAACGATAAGGGGACTGCTGGAAACAGAAAAAATCAGCCTTTTTTCAGGAGTCTGGATGAAAGGAAAAATAAAGATCTCTATCTAGTAGGGATTATCGGGGTTTTTTGGCTAAAACCAACCAGAAATCCTCAATAGATAGAATAACATCTACAAATTCTTTCGGACTGATAGGTTTTTCCACATACGCATTAGCTCCCAATGAGTAGGCCAGATCAATATCCTCATCTCTATGAGAAGATGTCAGGACTACAACCGGAATTCGGGAGATTCTATCCGATTTTTTCCTCATATGCAGAAAATCAAATCCATTCATAACTTCCATATTCAGATCCAGAAGAATCAGATCTATACCAACATCCGGATTACCCTCAAGAAAATCCAGAGCCTCCTTCCCGTTTACTACACGTTTTATGGGATTTGCGATTTTCCCCTTTTTAAAGCCCCGCTCTATAACCAGAACATCATCATCATTGTCTTCAATCAGCAATACAATATTATTCATTTTTTATGACTCCTTTTGGAAGTGTAAAACAGAAGGTGGTTCCTTTGCCGGGTTCACTCTCTTTGACAAAAACAGTTCCATTATGCTGGTCAATAATGTCCTTGATGATAGCCAGTCCAGCCCCGCTACCGTCTTTATCATTCTTACTGTATGCTCTTCTGAATAAACCGAAGATCTTATCAAACTGATCCTCTTCAAGACCAATTCCGTTATCCTGTATAAATATCTCATAGATATCCCGTTGATCTCTGCTCGAAATGACAATCTGGTTTCTCTTTTTTTCATGGTCTCTGTATTTAATACTATTGGTTATGAAATTTGAGAATACCAGTTTCATCCAGGATATCTGACAGAACACGGTGGGCAATGTTTCACAGGCAATGTCTGAATTGCTCTCATGTATAGACATTTCAAGAGACTCAATTACATCTTCAACAATTTCATTCAAATTTGTTTTTTCAAATTTGACATCATTTTTTCCGATTCTGGAGAGGATAAGAAGATCGTCAATCATGGCAGCCATTTTATTGGAGGCAATTATAATTCTGTTAAAATAATCCTTCCCTGTTTCATCAAATTGTTCTTCATAATCTTCGAGAATAAATTCAGAAAATGTGCGGATACTTCTTATCGGTTCTTTCAGATCATGACTGATAGTGTATGTGTAATTGTTCAGTTTGGTATTGATATCCTTAATTTCCAAATTCTGCCGAGCCACAATCCGACGACGTTCCTCTGCGCTAATGAAGATAAATATTATCAGCAGAGTGTTTCCCAGAAACCTCAACACATGCCAGCTCCACCAGGTCGAACACCATAATTCAGAATAACCGAAAGTGATACTACCGGCTCCCTGCAGCAGAGTAGTTATGATAAACAGATACTTGATTTTGTCCGGTGATGTCCGGTTCAGGATAAAAAAATAAACACCGGCGGAAATAAACAGAATGCCTGATATCACATTCATTACAATTGCCAGTGAAGTAAACTCCCCGCCTACCAGCATGGTAGGCATGTATTCAATCAGAACCAGGGACAGAGTACCGGTTAAAACAGCTACAGCAGTAAACAGTATTAATCCTCTTTTTCTAAGAACAAACCCGCTGAATTTACAATTGAATACTATAAAGGAGAAAAAACCGAGACTGCCGGTCAGTACGGCCATATTATGTAGAAAAACAAAGGATTCCCCCGGGTGAGACAGACCATGAAAAGTGTCCAGAATACCCATAAACAAAAGTCCGACAATAATACCTGTTGTATTAAAATCAAGTTTATCCTGATCCGCAAACAGTAGAAAACTGACAAGTAAAATACAAAATGACCCAACAACCTCCAGATAAACATGAAACTGCTCAAAATAGAATGTCTGATCTGCTGTAGTTCCTTCCATTATAAACAAACCGCCCACAAACAGAAGAATGAACAGCAGAGGTGTATAGATCAGTCTTTTATTCAACTCCATCTAATCCTCTCTTTTATAGAGTGTCATGCTTTCATTTACTTCATCATAACAGGCTATGCAGTTGCGCCCCGAATCCTTGGCAAAATACAAGGCTTTGTCTGCTTCATGGAAGAGTGAATTAAAATCATTTATGTCCTCTCGAAAACTGGTAATTCCGATGGATAGTGTGATTTTTTGGGGTTTCTCACCTTCCTGAAAGATTCTTTTATTTAGATCGGAACTCTCAATATACTGCTGTATCTTTCCGATTATCAATTTCCGGATAATATCGATCTTCTCTTTGTGATGATCCAGAACCAGCAATTTATCATCGTATAAGTCTTCCACAAGAACCAGAATAAACTCATCTCCGCCATACCGGCAAATATAGTCTGTACTGCGCAGATTATCCTTCATACATCCGGCAACAATCTTTAAGATATCATCACCGGCCAGATGTCCGTAGAAATCATTGGCTATTTTGAAATGATCCAGATCAATGAGGGCAAAGGAGAAAAAGCTCCCTCCCCTGTGACAGCGGTTGATTTCCTCTTCCAGACGCTCAATAAAATATCTGCGGTTAAAGACATTGGTCAGGTCATCCATCCGGGAAAGGCTCAAGATTTGTTCCTGCTGCTCCTTAACCTTGAAATTCAATCTGGTTTCAAAGATAGCTCTGTTAACAGCCAGAGATAGATCCTCTTTGTTTAATTGATCTTTGATCAGATAATTAGTTGCATTATGTTTAATG
>JAQQAM010000220.1 GCA_028532905.1 Spirochaetales bacterium | reverse complement strand
CTCATATCATCATCCAGGGCCGGCATTAGACTGGTTCGGGCTTCAATCAGCTGTACAGAAAGACCCCGTTCCATCAGATTTTCATATATTTCAAGACCAATAAAACCGGCGCCGATCACAACAGCATGGTTCACTTCTCTGCCGGTTAAAAAAGCATCGACAGCAAGGCTGTCTTCCATAGTTTTCAATGTGAAAACATGATCTTTATCTATGCCCTCAACAGGGGGCAGAACAGCTCTGCTGCCGGTTGCCAGGACCAGTTCATCGTATTTTTCTGTAAAAATCCTCCCCTTTTCCAGATCTTTTACTTCCACAGTTCCGGAATCCGCATCTATTGAGAGAACCTCATGGCCGGTTTTAATATCGATACGGAATCTTTTGGCAAACCAGGCAGGATCTCTGGGTGTCAGATCATCTGACCCTATATCTTCACGCCCGATGAAATAGGGCATTCCACAGGTGGAATAGGATATATACTGCCCTTTTTCGTAAATAAGAATTTCCCCGTTTTCGTCACTTCTTCTCAGTTTGGCGGCAACAGAAGTACCTGCTGCTACACCGCCGACTATTATTGTTTTCATGTTTTGTAATTTGGCAAAAAGACCAAATGAAGTCAAGAGTCTATTGACGGAACAGAAATTAATCATCAAATTCTAACCATGAATATAGAGAAAGAAAAAGATCTCGCCTCATCCAGAGCCCGGATCATGAAAGCCCTGGCTCATCCCACAAGAATCTTTATGGTAGAGCTGCTTTCCAGAAAGGAAATGTCCGTCGGTGAACTGACAGCGGCTGTGGGTGCCGATGTCTCTACGGTTTCCAAGCATCTTTCTCTCCTGAAACAGGAAAAAATACTGTCCCATACGAGAGACGGCAAGACGGTTAATTATTCCCTGATCTGTCCCTGTATCCTCGAGTTCATTCACTGTCTGGATGAAGTGATCTCTCCTGATGCCGGGAAGGGCAGTTCCTGCAGTCTTGTTCGGAAGTAAAACATTGTCTTTATGTATATCAAATATTATATTCAGCTTATGGGACATCGACTTTTTATTCTGATCCTGTCTTTTCTTCTGCCTCTCAGCCTCTCTGCCGCTGAGGTACAAATTCCCTCTTTTTCACCCCGGACCGTGCTTCAAGCTATTGAGAAGGCGTATCCCGACCAGGTAAGGGAGCTGTCCTACAGAGAGGGAGACTGGACCGTGAATGTCAATGGAACAGTTTTTTACTGGGCGGAAGGGCGCATGCTGCCCCGTGACCTCAGAGCTGCGTTCAAATCATTCTCCGCTTATCCATTCTATCAGTATTCGTCTGAATATGACCCTCCGCTGCCCGTATACAGTGATGCTGAAAAGGAAAGGTTGAAGTCCTGGTTCCGGGAGAGGGAGGAACATCCTGTCAACCGGCATCCCGGATTCTATAATGCCCTCTTCGGGATGAAGGACAGAGACTCAGCTGCCGCACAGATGGAGAAAATATCTCTTTTCGGATTTACCGTGGAGGTTCACAGAACTCTGGTCCCTGCCCTTGTAAGGATTGAATCTGATGTAAGACAGACGAATGATCCACAGCTGGATGAATATCTGGAATCACTCCGGTATATAGCAGGATTCAACTGGAGAGTGATTGCCGGAACCGACTCTCTGAGCAATCATTCCTACGGAACAGCTCTGGATCTGGTTCCTTCCGATTATAAGGGTAAGCAGGTCTACTGGCTCTGGTACAAAAATTCATTCTCCGATCCTGAGTGGTTTACTCTTCCCCGGGAGGAGAGATACAAGCCGCCTGAAGCCCTGGTCCGGGCTTTTGAAGCGGAAGGATTCATCTGGGGCGGAAAATGGATTTTCTTTGACGGTATGCACTTTGAATACCGGCCGGAAATCCTGATTCTCAATGGATTATTGTAAAGCTTCCTGTATTTTCTGATAAAAAAAGGGCTGTTTCACATCTGCAAAACAGCCCCGTATATATAAAAATGCTCCCTGCGGCAGCAATACTGCGTTGTAAAAGGATCAGTCGACCCGGGTAAAGACGGTTCCGTCAATTATCAGATTATTGTCATCCATTTTTTCAAGACTGGAGATTAGTACGGTATAGATTTTGTTTGTGGTCCAGTCAAAGGTCATCTCCGAGTTGCCGGTTATACTGTTTATAACTCCGGTCCCGTCATCATTGAACTGAAAGATCTGATTCCCGTTCCTCCAGCTTCCCACATAGCTTTCATCTTCCACTATCAGAGATATGGTATTGGAAAGAACAGTTCTGTATCGGACATTATAGTTCTTTAAAACACCGTATCTGTCATCATGTTTGTACGTATGTTCCTCGTCTTCCGTAGACGTTTCATTGTCTTTGATTCCAAAAAATATATACTCAATTTCTGAACCGTAGAACCGGGGAATACCGTCATTAAAAGGATGTCCCGGCTTATCAAAGTAAATAAGGTCTTCATCTATACCCAGTTCAATTTCTGTTATCCTGCTGCCTCTCTCTTCGGTCATATGAACTGTATCGGTGACATGGATCTCATCCAGCACAGTGGACGGACTGCCTTCACAGGACAGAAGGGTCAGAAAGGGCAAAACCGATAATAAAAACAGAGTACTCTTATTCATATTTACTTCCTTTGTTTATTATTCTGTGAGTAATATAAATAAATGAATTTACTGGTGCAACAGAGGATCGGTCATTCACATTTAATCTCTATAAAAGCTTCATTTACAGGCACTCACCGCGTCTTTCTCTACAAATAAAGTTCACCGGCTCTTCACATGGGAGCTTTTTGAATGAAAATACAGCAGTCCCGGGTTAAGGAAGATGCGTTTCAGGCTGTTTTAGCTGGGTGTTTTAGCCGGCGGCCCTAACCGGCAGTCAAGCTGGGAGTCAAGCTGGGAGTCAGGCTGGGAGTCAGGCTGGGAGTCATAGCCGGCGGCCATAACCGGCAGTCATAGCTGACTGTTTACAATGCCGCTGAGTATAAAGGTCTTATAATTATCCCTGAACCCCGCCTGCTTCAGCACATCCCGGTAGGGACTCTCTGAAACAGGCTGGCCGTTCACAGTTTCCACCCGTATGGACTTAAGAGGACTGCATTCCCGGCTCAAAAGGGTCCTGAAAAACTCCAGAGCCTTAAGGGCTTCAGGCTCACCGGGCTCTGTAAAGAAGTCCAGATCCTTTCCGTTCCTTCTGGAGAAAAGAAGGGGAGAATCTCCTCTGAAAACCATATGATTTCCCGGTATTCGGGTGGGGTAATTGCCCTTAAGAGCATCAATTTTTATCCCGGACAGGGACGCCGGGTCTGTGCAGTTCATCCAGTACAGGCTCTCTTCATCCATGGGTTCCTTCAGCTCTCTGAGAGCCTCCCAGCCGGCAAACTGGATGCCTCTTATCTCTTCAAAAAAGTAACCGGCCACACATTCACCGGACAGCTCCATTAAACGGAGTGTGGGAAACACCGCATTCCAGCTCAACTCTTCGGTCTCTCTTTCCAGAAGCTGCCGGAACAGAACGCCGTAGCGCAGAAAAAGCTGTCTGATGATACTCCGGATTCTTTCATCCTGTTCAATCAGGTCTTCTTCCGGGGGAATGGGATTGGTCAGAAACCAGCGGCCCTCCACAGGTCTGCTGTTCATCCAAC
>JAQQAM010000219.1 GCA_028532905.1 Spirochaetales bacterium | reverse complement strand
TCATCATAAAAAGAACGAGGAAAGTAAAAATCATATTCTCCATTAACTGATGTTATTTGTGTATCAAATAGATTTACATTTGTGTAAACATATTCCCTCAAATCAGAGTCAAATTCTTCTTCTGCAATATATAGTTCAATTTCCTCATAACCAAGATCATTATTACCATTTATGATTTTACCAAAAAGTATACTTGGATAACGAGCATCATATCCAATATCTGCAAAATCTGGATTTTCTAGTTCTGGAATATCCAACAAATCAAAATCACTTATATGCTCTTCATCTCTGAAGCTAGTCTCAAAGAAATGGGGATTTTCTCCAGCTATAATAACATAAGAAAGATCTAAAGGAAGATCCGAAAACCTGTAGAAACCTTGATCATCAGTAGTCGTACTTCTTACTACAAAAGTAGAAGTACTACGAAATGAAGGTGATAAACTGATACCATGTGCATATTCAGTATCACAAAGATCAACCTTTACTCCCTTTGCAACTTCCCATACGATTGAATTCTCAACAATGTTGGCTCTTCTAACAGTACCTTCAATTATTCCAGAATCATCATTATCAAACATAGTACAAGAGAAGCTAATGGAAACAATTGATACAGTAAGAACTTGAGCTAATTTAAGATAGTATTTGTTCATTATTCCATTGTATCATATTTCGACTTACTTTTCCGGACTATCCTGATTCCTCAATCATTTTCTTTCATCATTGACTGATTATTTTTGTTCAGAATCTCAACCATGGCCGCTCCAGACTGTTCACCACCAGCTGATCCTCCGAATAAGAACCCTACAACCTCTTTCAACATAGAAACCATATAGGTCAGTACTGCTGTCAAAGTAGATGCAATCAGAGTCTGAATCCAAGGAGGAAGAGGCTGTGTTTCAGAAATTGCCCACTTTGCTATGAATCCAATAAAAGCGAACTCCCCTATCAACAGGATGAAGAATCCAACAAGGAAAGCAAGAGCAAATGTAGATTGAAGCTTTCCATGAATACCGGCCATCTGCCTGGCACCTGCTCTATCTGCTAGAATCATTGAGTCTTTCTCAATAGCCTGGTTCATCTCTTTGAGAGCAAACTCTTTCAATGCCAGAGAAAGTTCTGCTTTTTCTTCTTTGGTATGAACAAAACGATCCACCAGATCACCAACACCAGAAATCGTGCTTTTTACAGTTTCTGAAACAACTCCAGAAGCACTGTTTTTACTGAACCAATCCTTTAACCCCATTTAATACCTCCTATTCTCAACAACTTCTAAAAGCACCTGATGACCAGCTGCCTGAAGTCCTTCAATCCTTCTTGCTATTTGCTCAGCATCATTCGCCGAATTCAACCTGATACAGCCCAATGTAGAAATACTGTCCCTTGAAAAATGAAGGTGATAATATGCATCATCCTGGATGATTTCTGATGATTCAGAATATTCTCCTTTTTCCGTATACCAAGCTAATACCCTTCTCACAGCATTAGTCGGAATCTTAACCGGCCAGAACTCAATATCATTTGTCCAAATTGGTTTGAATACTTCCCAGACACCGGTAGGAAAGCGACGTGGCATATAGGGAAGCCGTTCATCACCTTTTGGATAGGTTTTTACAACTTGAGACTTCTTCCTTTTGCTATTGATTTCATTCCTCACTCGACAAGTTGCTTTATATGTAATCTTTCCAAATTCCAGAATCTCTTCTTCAATAAAATACCGTAGAACCATACAGTCCTCTTTAACAGTTATGCACACCGTTTTCTTCAATGACTATGGCAATCTTATCCACTATGGAATTCATTAAGGTTTTAATATCCATAATTTTCTGATGCTCTGAGTCTGAATTGAAGAAAATCTCAAATACTGCCGGAAGGAAAAGTTCCCAGTTTACACCGGCCAATAATATCTTTCCCATATCACCACAAACAGAATTGAATGATCCAAGCTTATCCGCTTCTTCCATGGTGATCCGCCGGAACTCACGGCCAATATTTTTTTCAATCTGAACCCGTCTTGAATGGATTGAATTTCGCTCAAGGACCTCTCCTAAGTATTGGAGCTTTTTCTGAATGTGATCCTTCATGACAGCTCTGAAAATGATCAGTGATTGAGCTGTATCGATATGTGGAGATGACACCTTTTCTGTTAAAAGAGTAATGGCATCTGTGAGTCCTTTCATCCGTTTTGTTATCATGGTGACCACTGTGAAAACGATAACTAAAGATATAATTGCAATTGTTCCAGAGAATCCGGTCAGTTTGACTAATTCTGTGAGATCTTCAAATACTTCCACTGATTACTCCTGGAACCAGTCAGGCCTGTCCGGTTCAATACCAGTATCAGGAGCCTGAAGCCAGGCATCACGCCATGAAATATAATCATCCTGTTGCTTTTGAGAGAGAGAGCACCAGGGTAAAGGCAGCTGATACTTATCAAATAGAAAAAACTCTGTAGACCGCTTTCTTCTCAAGAGATTTTTTTGATAATCTTTTTTCTTCTCAGAGTCTTCTACCCAAATTCCTTTTTCTTCATCAAGAACATCGGTGATATGATCCCATTTCTCTTTTGTCCATGATGAATCAGGTTTTTCGTCCAATGCAGTTATTGTATGTTTCTGCTTTTCCTTGTCAAAGTAAGTTCCTTTAAAATCCTGACGTATCCCTGCTTTCAGGAGTTCATCATTTGAAATTCGGATTCCTTTTTTATACCATTCCCAAGGCTCACCAGGAGTACCATTCCAACGAAAGACTTCAATTGCTCCTCTTGGTAGCGTGGAACCACAACAATGATGAATTTTACCATTTTCATTGAATACATATTCCATTATGCCGTCCTTATCCAAATACGATTAGATCTATTAACACTTCTAGTTTCGATATCATCAGTTTTAGCAATATTTGGAGATATCGAATTTGCATTATCAAATTTCAAATCTCCCCTTGAAATTGTCCCAGACGCTGGACCTTCATTACTTACAGACTCAGTTCGGCTGAATACACCTGTTGTATCTATAGAAGTTACAATCCTTGGACTGAACCGACCAACTCCAGTAATTCTTTGCATGGCATCTAACTGACGTCCAGTGTTAAAAGACAAAGCATTGGTTCCTTCTACTCGAAAGAAATCTCCGCTATAACTCTCCACAGACCGAACATACTTCCCATCATAGACACCACCAGTGATCTGGTCTCCAACAACCAGATCCGTATCAGCAAAGTCCATCCCCTGCCCGGCATCCTCACGGCTGATATAGCTGGTAGGATCACCATCGTTTGAATCAGAGATCCCATATCCCACAGCACGGGTGGAAATATTCAACCAGGTTCCTACACTATAAAACTCATCAGGGGTGGGCATGAATGGATACTGCACATACAGCTTCCCTACACGGGCAATCAGCTCATTGACTCCATTAGCCGTCAGCAAAGTACCAGAGTCTGTTTCTGCAGAATCCTTAACTGTCCGGTTAATGCTCCCCAGGATATAATCCTTGATCTTCCTGAGGGTGATATTCCGGTCTGTAAGGCCTTTTATAAGGTACAGAATGTCAGAATCTTCAGGATTTGATTCTGCCGGATACTCGATCACGGTTTTTTTACTCATATAAAACTCCTATCAGGTCGTTTCCATCTAAAAAGGTCATCTCATTTTGTTCCTGGTCAATTACGGTATGAGCAAGCATCAAATCGACCCCGGAAGGAAGAAGTCCCACAAG
The DNA here is from genome assembly GCA_028532905.1 of Spirochaetales bacterium. Lineage (GTDB taxonomy): Bacteria > Spirochaetota > Spirochaetia > DSM-2461 > DSM-2461 > Oceanispirochaeta. The sequence continues at coordinate 5,353 of JAQQAM010000219.1, read as the reverse complement.
CAGATCCTGTGCGCTTTCATCAACGGAACGACCCATAAAACTGCTGCCGTCCATGAATGTCAGTTCATCCCCTTCAGCGCTCTCCAGATCCCAGGTCAGATATATCCCAAACTCCCCGTCCTGCCAGACCCGAACCTTTGCCGGATAGACAGGCTCATAATCTACCAGGGCAGATCCATAGAGCTGTTGAATAGCCTGTATCAGTATTTCAGGTTCTCCACTGCTGATATTGATTAGTATCTTCAGGAAGATAAGGGATCGATAGGATTCATCATCCCGGTTCTCCCGCTCCATACCGACAATCTCACCGGCAACATCCAGCTGAACACCCACACAGTTTTTCAGTGTGTCATTGATCATACTGATGATGACGGACTCCAGGGAATCGGCTCTTCTGTTCCCGATACTCACCATTCCCATAAAGTTCTTTTTGTCTTGCAACTTTGAGATCACCAGAGGAGAGATCACATCATCATAGCTTTGGATCTGATCGATCATTGAGCCTCCAGGATGATCCGTCCGGCTGCAGCTTCAGCAAATTCTGTCTCATCGATGGGGATATTGTTCTGGTGATATTCAGGATCATCTTCAGGGGCAGCAGTCAAGCAGATGAAGATATCAATATCTTCAATACCTGTCGTTTCGTAGATCGGGCTGGAAAGCCTCTTTCGGATCACATCCTTTCCTTTTGAATACTCTTCTGCAGCAAACTCAAGGATGGATGTTCGGATCAACTCTTCACCGTTCTCAGGAAATGACTCTTCTGAGTACAGAGAATACTGGACCTTAATCCAGAGATACTTAGCTACAGGCCTGGAGAAGCAGATAGTCTGATCTTTTCCGGTTGAATCCTTTACGGTCTTTGTTATTGACCCATAAGGCTCGATGCCGCTTCCCATTTTTTCCCAGATTTTGGCAGCTATTACATCCTCATCACCACCCTCCACAACTGTCTCAAAGCTGTGGCCGGGGCGGCCTTTAGAATCAACAGCATCCTTTCTGTTTGAGAAAACCTGAGCATCCACTACCCCTTCCACATCTTCCAGGAGTCCGCTGCGGATGGATTCGTCTGTTGCATTACCCTTTGCTCTCAGGGACTGGCGGCGTCTGATCCGCAGTTCTGCATTGGTTTCTGTATCCCGACCAGTGATTCCCTGGACAACATTTTTCACTTCTTCCCAATCAGTTACAGAAGTAACAATTTCATTGATCGTTCCTGCAGGTGCAGGATACTTTCCAGTAACTTCAGCATCAGCAATTCCGGGAGACCAGATCTCATCAAGGCTAAAATTATCATTGCAGCTGATAGCAAAGGAAGAATCATAATCGTATACCAGTAAGAAGGAGTCATCCTTGATTACACAATTACCTGACCAGGTCTCTGTGATCTGCAGATACAATGCCTGCAGGATTTCTGTCAGAGATGCATCAGCGGAGGATTCATAGCTGAACACAGTGTCATCAAGAGTCACCTGGTACTGTGTTGAGTTTAAAACCTCGGGGATACTGAGGAGGGCTTCACTGATACTCTGGCTGCTGATAAGAATATCTTCTCTGAGTATAAAATCAACAGGATTTGAAGCTGTGGACTGTTTTACCCTTTTACCGCTTTCTACGGATGTTCCATCGACACCACGGAGTAAGATAGGAGCATATGTCTTAAGAGCCTTGAGACGTTTCGTTCCTGTGAAATCACAGATGTTATCCAGGGGAACATCTTCTGCAGAGTTCGGATCACGGGAGGCGTACAGTTCCTGTAATCCTTCCCAGATCAATGCTTCCCGCTTAGCACTCACACCGATCCACTGCCCCATGGCAGAATCACTGGAGACATCAAGATCATCACCATAAAGAGCCTTGTATTCCTTTTCTAGTTCCTCTGTGATTACAGGGAGAGTCTTCGGAATATATCCTTCAGCGGTTAAGCCGTATGTCATATGGTCTCCTTATAATTGATACTTTCACTACCATCCAGAACAGCGGTGAACTCCACCAGCAGCTCACGTTGAACAGTCAATGACAAAAGAAAGGACTGAATCTTATCCACTTCAGGAATTGAAAGAACTGCTCTTTTGAACAGATCACCTACAATCTTTAAATCAGGATTCTTCATAAAGATCCTCTTGAAATAGGGAATCCCCTGAGAGAGGTCCAGAAACCATTCTCCTTCTGCAAATCCCAGTTTGAATCCTATTTTCTGAGCAACATATTCACTATCCGAACCAGTAAAAGCCAAGTCGAAATTCCTGATACATACATCACTGGTTTCATCCAATAAAAGATCCTTCATAGCTTCCTCAAATCGGTAGCGGTGTTGTAGTTGGCCGCTGTTCTGCATCATTGTGGAGATGGCTCAGTGCTGAGTATTTTCCGCCTGCATGAGTTATCTCCATCCCACCTGACTCTGAAAACTTGATTGAGGTCAGCCCACCAAAACTGATTACCACTTCTTTCTCCAGAATTTCCAGTTTCGTCTTTTTGAACTCAGCAACCACTCCGTTGCTTGAACCTGCCCTGGTCTTTTTCCTGGAAAATGTTCCCGGAATGAAAACGGCATCATCCAGTGCAAAGCGCCGGGAATCTTCCGGAAGCTCTGCCTGTCCGCTATCCATCCATTCATCTATGGAACGTTCTGAAAACATGATCCACCCTTCATCCCCTTTCTTAAGAGGGAAACTGAAGGAAGCTTCTCCAGATGCGGGGAACTGTACCGGTACATTGTGGATCACCGGAAGGGCCAGAACTTCACCCGCCTGGTATCTCTTCTTCATCTGCGGTACGATGCTGGCAGTTCGGGATCCGGCATCATAGCTTTCAATTCTGCCCGGTAATGATGTGTGTAAATCATCCTGAAGAGCATTCATAAAAGTTTTCAGAACATCTGTAATCGTCTCTTTCATACAGGGACCACCTCAGACACTGCCTGGAAGCTCTCTGAGAGATTACATCCGGTGAAAACAACATGCTCTACCTTGCAGTAACCTTCCAGCTTCTTTGATTTAACCTTGATCCGGCTGCCGGGAAGCAGCTCCGGGAAAAGCAGAGAAGTCACACGATACCGTTTTACAGCTTCTCCACCGTCTTCCGGTTCCTCCGTGATGTCCTCCGGAGATCCTATCAATCCGGTTTCCGGGCTCAGAAACAGTCCAGTAAATTCTGTAGGCTCCCCAGCTTTATACACCAGGAATGATTCATTCTGGATCGTCCAGCTGAGCCCTCCAGTTGTAGCAATGACTCTGGCCAGGCCATCGAGTACTTTACCAATAAAGGAGAATCCTCCCGGAAAAGATCCGGTGACCAGGTCACAACCTGTACAGGGCAATCCAAGCGCCTGCAGGAGATCCCGAAGCACTGCCTGACGTTCAATACCAGGACTGTAGGAAACAGAGATGACCCGATCCCGGCCATTCTTATATCCGTCATATGCGGTGATTACCGTTTCCCGGTCAGCACCGCCCTTACTTGTCTTCACATCTTTTACAGTCCCGAAAAAGAGCCCTTTCACTCCCTCATCCTCATAACCGGCCCGCAGAACCAAGGCTTTATTCTTCCCGGAGATCTGACTGATGGTCTGATCAGAAAGATTGTAGATCGTAACCAATGCCTCATTCAGACTCTCCTGGTCGGTCTTCTTCACTTCAAAAGCAATTTTCAGGTCAGTGATTTTCACACCGACTTCACCGGGAGGACCGATCTGACAGACAACTTTCCTACCGAATGCCATCAGCTTCCTCCTCAGTCAAATACACCAGGAGAAACCGAGTCCCCAGGTTTTCATATGTTATGCAGCAATCTGTCAGATCATTCCTGGTATCCAGGACAATCAATTCCCCCTGGAATCGGTCTGTATGAATCTCAGTCAATGGATAATTCGGCACCAGTCTTTTACCGGTGATTATGGGATTACCATCTGCATCAAAGAGGTGGAGATACCAACTCTCAGACCGGGTATTCCATCGGATTCTGATTCCATAATAGATTCCACCCAGATTCACCTTCTGAGAGAACTCAGGAGAGACTTCGGGATATACCTTGACCTCAACCATATTCCACCAGCCTTTTATCCAGTGAGTCATTCTCATTCTGGAGAGCTTCCATCGCCTTCTCATACAAGCTCTTCTGAGTTTCTTCATCTCCCAAGGCATCACTGCCAGACTCTCCAGCCTGTCCCATATCGGCATTACCGAGAGCCTGTTTATCCTCAATAACGGATACAGGCATCACAGCAGTCTGAGATTTCACAATCACGATCTGCCTGAAGGAAAGACTGATCTCTGCCGATTCTCCCAAGGAAACATTCCGGGGAATAGACAGCTCTTCAATCGCCATATTCTCATAGACCTCTTCAGTGGCTACGATGGTGACCGGCAGTTTAGCCAGGCGAATCTCTTTCAGGGCATGAATGGCATCCCTGTAGCGATTACTGGTATCACCGTCATCAACATCTCTGACAGGTGTATTGGTGATGAAACCGGTCATTGTAAGGACAAGCGGATCCAGCTCTATGGAATCAGATATATCTGCTCCTTCTTCCACGGGGGATGATGTGGCCCTGCCGGAAAGCTTCTCCTCTTCAGAAAGGATCAGATCCAGAGCTAGGTCACTGATCAGGTATTCCCGATCAGGCTTGAAGTACAGACTTGTTTCCTGAGGTTCTGACATCAACGCACCTCCCCGCCTGCAGAGTTCACCAGGACAGATTTCAGTTGACGATCCCAGGCAGCCTGAACGGCTCTTTCAGCATTGTCACGGAGGTACTGCTGCTGATGCTGCGGTGTTCCTTCAGGAATAGAAAGGGCAACAGTTGACTGAACATTCACCGACCGGCTGTTATTGTTGGTCACACCAGGCCGGGCAACATTGCCATAAGAGGGAACCAATTGAGGGGCGGTCTCTTCTCCAAAGCCAAGGAAATCACCCACGACTTTCACACCATTCCGGACCTTATCGACGGCCCCCAAAAACTTCCCGCTCAGAAAGTCAAAAATTGGCTGTACCCACCCCCAGAGAAGATCGATATAACTGCCCATAGCATTGACGATGGTGCCGAAGTATTCCTGAAGGAAGCTGAAAGCATTCACAAAATGATTTTTGAATCCATCGATATCACCGCTGAAAAGCGCAAGCAATCCCTGAAATACTTCCTTCATAAATCCAACGGCAGCTGAAACAATGCCACGAATAGCATCAAACGCAATCAAAACAACATTTGCCAGGCCGGGAAATCGTTCTGCAAACCATGACCAAAACATAAAGAACCAGAGCATGAGCTGCTTCACCAATACCTGGACAGCGAGGCCTGCCAGTTCCTTCCCCATCTCAAAGGTACGAGCGATATTCTCCCAGATCTCCC
>JAQQAM010000218.1 GCA_028532905.1 Spirochaetales bacterium | reverse complement strand
TCAATACACCCAATTAGACGATTTTGAAACCCCCTTTTATCATGCCCCGGGAGATGAACACCCTTCCCAATGTGAAGGAACTTCCCGGCGGTGAAGACGCCATCAGAGAGGTTGTGAACAGCGATATCCCCGACCTGAATAACGGCCATGGGGCATCTGTCTTCAGGGTCGGGAAAATCTTTAGGGAAATTTTTGATCAGTATCCACTGATTGCCAGGTATGTCAGAACCGATCACCCCGACTGTCAGGGACCCATGGATGTGTCCGAGCTGCTCTGGGGCAGCGGCATCTTTCTGGGACTGTACGACAACAGCGATCTGGTGCACGGCCTGTTAAGAAAAGTGACAGATACTTATAAAGCCTTTCTGGATAAATGGTTTAATCTGATGCCCAAAAAGGATTCCATGAATGCCTTCTTCGGGAATGCCTATCTGGGCTCCATCACCATCCGGGATGATTCGGCCATGAATCTGAGCCCCGAGATGTATAAAGAGTTTATCTTTCCCTATGACGCGGAACTGCTGAAGCATTTCGGCGGAGGAGCTATCCACTCCTGCGGAAGGGTGGACCACTTTGCCCCGTTCCTGTCGGAGATTCCCGATCTACACGGTTTTAATCTGTCTCAGCCCGAGTATAACGATATGGAAATTGTATTTCAGAATACTGCCGATAAGGGCATACCTCTTGTGGGGCTTCAGAAAGAGGCGGCTCTGGCGGCTCATGCTGCCGGCAGAGATCTGAAAGGAATGGTCTGTCTGGAGCAGAACTCCTCAGTCTGATACAATCCAGCCGGCAGGAATTGTCCGGGTTGCACCGGAGGTCTTGAAGATCAGATCTCCTGTTGCACTGTACTCATACCGGATTTCCCCTTTGAATCGGTCAGATTCCAGACCGGCGGAGGCGCAGCTGATCCATAAAGCTTTTCTGACTGTCTGTTTTCTCATTACTACAGGAATGGTTGTGCGTGTAAAAACAAGATTTGTATTGGGCTCGGCTTTGATCAGCCAGTTCTGTACCTCTCCCGTCGGTTCTCCCTTGTCTTCCGGTTCCAGATCCTGTATGGCAGAGTAGTAACCGCAGCCGGTAACTTCCGCTTTGTCCGCTTCATAGGAACCGGCAAGCTGACGGTCCTCTTCTATGGGGCAGGCTGATCCTCCTTCGACCCAGGTAAGCTCTGTGTCTGTACTGACAATATGAACCCGGATTTGCCGGTCATCCAGCCATGTCAGAATCGTTCGTATCATAAGTCCGTCCCGGATCAGCCAGTCAGAAGCCACCGCCTGTTCCGTGAACTGATGGTTTACTGTCCAACCTCTGTGAAGCCAGAGATTATCAGGAGTCCAGATCATGAGAGAGTTGTCGGGACTCTGCTCACTCAGTTTTCTGCTTCCCACAGGTACGGAAAAGGAAAAGCGGCTGCTGTAGGCCAGTTTGGCATATTTCTGCTCATTATGTCTGGGATCAAAGCGTGCAAACTGTCCTGCATTGAGAATCGTGACATCCCCTCTTGTGTCCCGGCACACCAGGAAACGGGGATGTTTCTGCACCGATAGATCCGGGAGCAGCCGGGGGAGGGGTTCCTCTTCGGCCTGCCAGAAGGAGCTGTCCTCCCCCAGGGCCAGGACAAAGAAACTTTTGAGCCCCCAGTACGGACCTCCGGGTCCGTTGTAGTCTTCTGCCATAATGAGGTTGGGATAGGCATATCCCACTGTGAGGCAGCCGCGTTCTGTAAAGAAGGGCTGCTGGAACCACCAGCGCATGTGTCTCAAAACCAGCCCCTTCAGTACTCCGGGAGTCAGCCAGTGCGCATAGTGTTCCAGGCCTGCAAAGGCGGCTGCGGACCAGAAAGAGCACTGGGCAAAGCGGTAGGTCATGCTTCGGCCGAAGGCCACGGCTTCCCCGCCGGGGGCAAACCATCCTGAAAAATCTTTTGCGAACAAAGCGGCCCGTTTCAGATAAAGCTCCGCACGCTCGAGGTCTTCCTCCTTTCTGAGACCCGCATACAGGAGTCCGTAAAAGTGCATGCCGAAGGAAATATAGTAGTCGTACTGTTCTGTATGTCCGTCTGAATACCAGCCGTCCCCCTGATAGTAACTGTCCAGCTCTCTCATATCCGCTTCGATCTGCTCATCCGAACCGCCGCCGCAGACCTGCTTCAGTCCCATATTCACAAAGACCCTGAAGAAGAGCCAGTTGCAGGGAGGGTATTCATGTTTGTTGGCAGACTCCAGCCAGACCTGAAGATTCCTGCGGGCTGTCATATCCAGACGCTCCCAGAAGATCTCCGGTGCCATCAGAAGTGAGAGCCCCAGCACGGCCATCTCCACAAATTTCTGGTCTCTGTCAAAGGTGTCTCCCCAGTAGTCCGGATGTTCCGGATCCACACCATTGGCCATCCCCTGCGCACAGAGCCGGATATATTCATCCATCTCCCCTGATGCACTGCCACCGGCCAGAGCCGGAACAATCCCCCAGAAAGGGCGGGAGTATCCTTCAAATCCGGCGCCGTTCATGGTGTAGTGGGCTCCGGTAGAGGCCGGGAGCATCCAGGTATTGCTGTGACTCAGATAGTCTGGAAGGGGTTTGACAAGAGTTTCCAGAGCTCTGTTCAGGTCGGCTCTGGTTTTCAGGGGATTTCTTTTCAGTTCGTTGTTGTACATGATCGGTTCCTTTTATTTTGTTGGATTTCTGTTCAGGTCTTTATGTTTGCCGCTGTCTTTTTCTGTACTCACCCGGGGGAATTCCGTAAAGAGACTGAAAACTTCTGCTGAAATGATACTCATCATAAAAATGAAAAAAGGCGGCGATTTCCCTGAGGGATTTTTCACTGCTTCTGAGAAGGTCAGCCGCTTTTTCCAGCCTCAGGCTTTTGTGATACTCCATGGGGCTGCGGTTCCAGGTTTTCCGGAATTCTCTGTTCAAATAGGTCTTGGAAAAGCCAAGCTCCTCAGACAGCAGATCCAGGTTCAGCTTCTCCGTCAGATGATTCCGGATTATGGCGGCGGTCCGGAGGGCCAGTTCTTCAGTATTTCTGTTTTCAACGGACGCCTTTTGACAGAGTCTGTTCAATATCTCCAACATCTTCAGGTGAATCGTGAAACTGCTCAGCCGGTAGTCTTTCTGAAGCTCCCCAAACTCGTAGAACAGTTTCATTGCCTGTTCTGTCTCCTCTCTATTCAGCAGAAACTCGTCTGGAAGGGATATATTCTTTTCTCTGCTGATCAGACGCAGCAGTTTTTCAATGGGGAGGGTGAGGCATTCTTTTCCTGCACAGTATTCAAATGTTATCTCTGCATACTCCAGTTCTCCCTGGTCGACAGGATAAAAATCATGGGCTGTTCCGGGACTGACCAGGAAGAGAGTCCCCCTGCGGACATCTTTTGTTCTCCCTCCCAGAATGATTCTGTTAGCACCGGAAAGGTAGAGAATCAGATGATAGACAGCATGACTGTGAGGAGAACCGTACTCTCCGGCTTTTTCTGCAGCGGCCTTTGTCACGGAAGCGTGAAGCAGTGAGAAATGGTAGTCTCTGCCCTCATGTCTTACACTCAGGACAGAGGGCTCGGCTTCCTTCGTTTTAGTGACATAATAGTTTTTCATTGTGTTAGAATATACATTTGAAATGCCTTTATTGTCCAATTAATTTATTTATTTGTTTAAGAATATCTATTTTTATCACAAACAGGAAATATGATGTATAATAATCAGACCCCAGATTCATTTTTCAGGAGATCCGACTCTTAATGAAAAAGGAAAAGAGTTTTTTTCTGTCCGTACTCGGACTCTTTCTTGTATTGTGCCTCTTTATCATCATTCTGGCCTCGGCTCTGTTTATAAACAGAACCAGGATTGTCATCCGGGATGCTTTTGCCGAAAGGAATCAGAACAGCATAGCCCAGGTCAGCCACATGTTTGATGTACTGCATGCTCAGATTATCCCCGGACTGAAAGAGGCCAGTTATAATAACAGTCTGGTCTTCCGTCTGATGTATGCCGATGATCTGACCAAAAAAGAGATGCTCGAGGGGGTGGAGTATCTGGACAGACTCCTGTTCACCTATCCCCTTATACACTCTCTGTATGTCTACAACGGACAGATGAATCTTTTTCTCACAACCTCCACAGGTCTGGAAGAGGCTGAATCCTTTTATGACAGGGAAGTGCTGAACCTTCTGGAGCATTTTGACCACAGTTACATAGACAGTTACTGGCCCAGAACAGGCATTACACGAACTTCTCAGACCCGGCAGCAGAGTTCTTTTGAGACACTCACTCTTCTGATGGGAACCACTCCCAATCAGAAGGCACCCCTGAAGGGGGCTCTTGTTTCCAATATTGATGTGAATGAAATACAGAAAATCCTGAAAACGGATTCGGATGATCCGGCAAACAGTATCTTTATCTACAATCAGGAGGGGCATTTTATAGCCGGTTCCGGCGGTATCCCCTCTCAGACCAGAGAGGATATCTATACACAGATCAGTGACAGTGATAACGAAGGGGCCGGTTCCTTTCTGATCAGTTCCAATCATCTGGTCAGTTATCAGTTTAATTACAGACTGGGGTGGTACATCATTTCTTTTATGCCTTTGAATCAGATTGATCATCAGATTCTGGATGTGAGTAAACGAATCCTGATTATTATGATTCTCCTCCTTTTCTTCAGTTTCGGCCTCTCCTGGCTGGCCAGCCGGAGGGTCTACCAGCCCATTAATCATCTGGTTAATTATATTTCTGATGATATTTCAACCGCCGGTGCCTCTGCTCCACAGAGAAATGATTTGTACCACAGCCGGGAGATCAGTTTTATTACTGACAGGTACAGGGACATCCTTAATGAGAAGGAGTCTCTGGAAGATTCTCTTGAAGAGCTGCAGGATGATTACAGAATTGAGATATTCAGAGCCATTCTGGACGGGCATGAGTATCACTTCTGGGAAGAGGAAATGGCGGAAGGGGATATACGGCTTCTGAGGAATCCGCTGACCCTTTATGTCCTGCAGATAGATGACTATTATCGCCTGGTTCAGGATATGGACAGGAATGCCTTCCGGATGAAGCGTCGGTCTCTGGTCAGTCTGATTGAATCGGAACTGGACAGTGAAAATGAAGTGTTCATTGATAAAAGCAGCAGAAATCTGGTCTGTCTTATGTCCGGCAGTTCTGATCAGCATAAAGACCGTATTCTGGAGCTTCAGCGTAAGATCCAGCTGACCAGCGGGCTCACCGTCAGTGTCGGATATGATGAACGTTCCCGTATTGAGGACAAGAGGCTCTTCATGCTGTATGATTCCGCCCTGGCAGCGGCCAACGGTAAATTCGCCCTGGGGTTCAATCAGTTTTCTCCTTATACAAACCAGGACAAGAGTACAGTTATGTTTCCCGGTGATGTGGCTGATAAACTGCTGAACTGCCTGAGGCAGGGAAATCTGTCGGGTGCAGAGTGTAAGCTTGAACTGATCCGGAAGGCTCTGATCCCGGCAACCTATCAGGATTTTCAGCAGCATATTAGAATCTTTTCCTATAGAATTCTCCATTATCTGAAAGGGAAAAATCAGCCGGAGCTGCAGAAACTGCTGCAGCAGGTTCGGTCTCACCCGGAAACTCTTGAGACACTGACAGGGTTTCAGGTCTTCTTTCTGGACATACTGAGGAGTCTGGGTAAAGAATCGGCCGGGAACAGCAGGAAGGGGGCCGCCCATTTCAGGGAAATTGAAGACTGCCTGATGCAGAACTATACAAACCCGGCCTGCTGTGTGCAGTTCATAGCAGATGAGATTAAAATGTCCATTAACTATATCAGGCAGATCTACAAGGACTTTTCAGGGAAATCCCTTTCCGATGAGATCAACAGATTGCGGGTGGAGGAGGCGGCCCGGCTTCTTCTGGAAAGCGGCAGGCCTGTAAAGGAAATCTTCAGCCAGGCGGGATTTTCCAACTACAATTCCTTCTTCACAAGCTTTAAGAAAGCCAAAGGAATCACACCGGCCGTTTTTAGAAGAAATCAGGAAAAAAGCCAATAATTGGTAAAATTCAGAGTCAAATTCGGGAAAATAGAGAGTTTTCGGTAAAATCACAAGTAGTCAGACAGAAACTTGCATGCAAATAATTTCACATACTTTATCGATTCAATTAAAGGAGTTTCTTATGAAAAAGTTACTAGCAGTATTGTTTCTTATACTGCCTCTTCTTTCCGCCTTTGCTGCAGGTCAGCAGGATGAAGCAGCCGCCTCTGACGGTCCTGTTTCTGTAGACTTTTACACTTGGTCTGACGGCGATGACCAGTATTCAGATCTATTTGATGCCTTCAACGCAGCCAATACAGATGTACAGATTAATCCCCAGTACATTCCTCCTGCAGACTATGAGTCCAAGCTGACCACTCTTCTGGCCGGCGGTATGGAGATGGACGGCTATATGCAGAAAAGACAGGTGGACATGTTCGCTCAGAATGCCAACGGGTATATTGAGCCCCTCAATGATCTGATTGAACGCAACGGTTTTGACTACTCCACAATGAAAGCCTGGAGCGCCGCCATTGAAGTGGATGGTGATATTCTGGCCCTTCCTCATAGAGGAGGTAAATACTATACCTATTACAATATCAAACCCTTTGTTGAAAAAGGCCTCCCCACTCCTACAGAACTGGTTAAAAAGGGCGAATGGACCTGGGACAAATTTATTGAACTGTCTCAGCAGGTTTCCGAAAATGACGGAAAAACCTTCGGTTCCTGTATCTACACATGGGGAAGCCAGCAGATTTTTCCCGCTGCCCAGCAGGGTGTTCAGTTTGTTGATTCCAACGGAATGGTTGATGTAAGAGATTCCATTCTCCAGTCGGCCCAGATGAGAAAAACTCTTGAAGACAGCATGGCCATGCCTAAACTGGTTGATCTGAAAGTGACCAAGACTCACTACTCCCAGGTATTCTACAGCGGTATGGCGCCCATGCTGGTTATTGGTGAATGGTTCCCCGGTATGATCACCAGCGGTGCAGAAAAAGGACTTCTCGAAGGATACGGTCCCGAGGATTTCAGAATCACACGTATGCCCAGTGACACCCCCGAATACTATTCTGTAGGAGCCCCCACATTCGGTCATGTTCACTCCCGGTCTAAAAATAAAGATGCCGCCTTCCAGGTTCTCGCCTGGTTTGCCGGAGTGGAAGGGGCCAAGGTGGAAGCGGAAATGGGACTTCTTCCCCCTGTTGTGAATGATGATGTTCTGGCCGTTCTCTCCAAGGGTATTCTTGATAAAGAGTCTCTGGACTACTTTACAGAAGATGTCTCTGTCCGCCCCATGTTTTATACAAAATACGGCAGCAAGGTTGAACAGCTTGTGGCCCGGTACACAGAAATGTATCTGCTTGGTGAAATCTCCGATGCAGACTACCTCCCCTCCATGAAGAAGGAACTGCAGAACATCGCTGATACAACAGACTGATCTGCCTCCTGACATAATATAAAACGGGAGAGCCTCCGGGCTCTCCTTTCTCGGAGTTTCATAAATGAAAACAAAAACACTGGAAAGAGCTTCCTGGCCGACGGTATTGTCTTTTCTTCTGCCCGGGTTCACAGGATTTCTGCTCTTTGTCTTTATACCCATGATATCCACCATCGGAGTGGCTTTTACAAATTACTCCGGCGGCCCCCGCTGGAAGTTTATCGGTTTCAGAAACTTTCAGCTTCTTCTGGAGAGCAGTCAGTTTCACCAGTCCCTTCTTGTCACCCTGCAGTTTGTTTTTTTTACTGTTCTGCTGCAGATGGTTCTGGGACTGCTGTTTGCCATGCTTCTGAATCAGGGCTTCAGGGGAACCACTTTTTTCCGGAGTCTTTTTTTTATGCCCAATGTCCTTTCGGCTGTGGGTGTGTCTCTTGCCTTTTCACTTCTGTTTCATCCCAGTCAGGGATTTGCCAATCAGCTCCTCGGTATTCTGGGACTGCCGCCCAACACATGGCTGACCAGTTCGGATACTGCGTTAATGTCGATAATTATCGTAACTCTCTGGATGAGTTTCGGTTACTATATGATTATATTCCTCGGCGGACTGCAGTCCATCAATCCGGCTCTCTATGAAGCGGCCAGCATTGACGGGGCCAACGGATTTCATACCTTTTTTAAAATCACTCTGCCTATGCTCAGCCCCACCATGTTCTTTGCCATGACCATGAGCATCATCAACAGTTTCAAGGTTTTTGACCAGGTTTTTATGATGACCGGAGGGCAGGACGGAGGCGGTCCGGCGGGATCAACCAATGTGGTTGTCTTTGACGTGTACCAGAACTCTTTTAAAAACTATAAATTCGGCTATGCCTCAGCGGAGTCTCTGCTTCTGCTGCTGATCATTCTGACCATTACCCTGATTCAATTCAGAAATCAGAAAAAGTGGGTAACCTATGACCTTTAAAAATACACTTAAAAACTCGGCCCAGTGGCTTATTCTGATTCTGACATCAGCCTTTGTTCTGATCCCTGTTTATATGATCGTAACCGCCTCATTCAAGAATGAGCGGGAAATCTTCGAGGTTCCCATGGCCCTTTGGACCGAAAACTCGGGACTCTTCAATTTTCAGAGACTGGACAGGTTCCCCCTCTATATCTGGAATTCCATCAAGGTGACTTTTTTCTGTACCGTCATTCATCTGGGTACCGCCTCTACATCAGCCTATGCCTTTACCAAACTGAAGTGGAAAGGACGGGATACCCTGTTCATACTGTATCTCATGTCCATGATGATTCCCATTCAGGTCATCATAATTCCCCAGTTTATGGTTGTAAAAAGCCTGGGGCTGTATAACAGTCATCTGGCTCTGATTCTGGTGGGGTCCTTTACGGTATTCGGCACCTTTCTGATCAAGCAGTTCTTTATGACACTGCCCGATTCCCTGATGGAGTCGGCCCGGATTGACGGCGCCCATGAGTGGGTGATCTTCTTAAGGATTGTTCTGCCCCTGGCCAAGACGGTTCTGGCGACGGTGCTGATCTTTTCGTTCCGCTGGTTCTGGAATGAGTTCTTCTCGGCTCTGATCTATCTGGCCAGTCCCGAGCTGAAGACCCTTCCCCTGGGAATGACCGACTTTGTGGCCGAGTATATGGTCTACTTCGGTCCCCAGATGGCGGCGGCTCTGATCTCCATCATCCCTGTGATGATCCTCTTCTTCTCGCTGCAGAGGTATTTTATTCAGGGAATCGCCTCCAGCGGTATTAAAGGATAGATCATGCTGCAGAACAAATTGAACTCATTAAAAGATCATCTGGAGGCTGCTGGTCCAAAGGGTTATTTTCCTGCCCCAGGAATTATGGTAGATCCTGAGACACTGGACCCTGAGAAAAAAGCCCGCATCCGGGAACAGGGGATGGCGGCGTTGGAAGAAGGCATTGTGCCTCTTCCAGCAAGCCTCTATATGGACTGCCGGCGAACCGGGAACCGGTTCCGCTTTGAGAAACTCTACTACCGCCGCCGCATTCTGCTGAGCCGGATGATGAAAGCCTGGCTGTCGGGCGAAGAGAGCCCCGGACTTCTGGACGGAATCATCAATATGCTCTCCACCATCTGTGATGAGTGGACCTGGGTAATCCCGGCTCATAACTGGCCCAATGATGAAACAGGCAAGGCCCTGCCCCCCGTTGATCCGCCCCGGGTGGATCTCATGGCAGGGAACACGGCGACCCTGATGGCCCTGACTGTGTACTACCTGAAGGATGATCTGTCTTTAGAAGCGGATCGTCTTATGGAACGGGTGAAGCGGGAGTGCCGCCGGCGCTGTATCGATCCCTATATGAAGAATGATGATCACTGGTGGATGGGATATACGGATCATCCGGAGCATGGAGAGCTTAATAACTGGACTCCCTGGATAACGGATAACTTCCTCCATACCCTTCTTCTGTTGGAACCCGGTGCGGAAGAGTTCAAAAGGGCTGTGATACGCAGTACTGAGATCCTCAATCATTATCTTGATGTCCTGCCTCCTGACGGCGGCTGTGATGAGGGCGCCATCTACTGGGATCATGCAGCAGGATCCCTCTTCGGCTGTCTGGATCTGCTGGACTTTGTGAGCGGCGGGAGCTGCGGCCTCATGGATGATCCCTTTTTGAAGGATGCGGCCTCCTATATTCACCGGGTTCATATTAAAGGAAATTTGTATGCCAACTTTGCCGACTGCCCGGGAGTGCTTGATCAAATGCCCTTCGGTCTGATGTACAGAATGGGCTGCCGGCTGGATGATCCGGAATTAAGGTCTCTAGCGGCTGAGCTGGCAGAGATTCCTGAAGACCGGGAGATGTATGAAGAAGCCTTTTCCCCTCACAGAGAGTTCAGGAATCTTCTTTATCCTGTGAAGAAAGAAAATGATGCCGCCCTACCCGGGGCTGCCGGCGGGTCAGATGTTTTCCCCCATACCAGGGTCTTTATCCACAAGGAAAAGGATCTGTTTGTTGCCTGCAAGGGTGGGCATAACGCCGAGAGCCACAACCACAATGACATTGGCCAGTTTATGTACTACTGGAAGGGGCAGCCCGGGATTATAGATCCCGGAGTGGGTGAGTACACCATGAATACCTTCAACCACATGCGCTATACCATCTGGACCATGCAGTCCGGCTGGCACAATCTGCCTGTGGTGAACGGAAGAGAGCAGAAAGAAGGGGCTGCGTTTAAAAGCAGCCGTTTTGAGACCGGCGATGCCTTCTGCCGTGTGGGAATGGAAACCGCTTATCCTGAAGAAGCCGGAATCCGAACCTGGGATCGAGATTTATCCATAACCCGAGAGGAATTGACGGTTCAGGATACCTGGGAATTCAAGGGCGGGGGAAACAGAGTTTCCTGGCATTTTCTCTGTCTGGATAAACCTGAGATTTCTGAAGGATCAATACAGATCCCTTTGAAAGAGGGGCAGATCATCCTCAGCTTCCCCGGCGACAAGCTGCAGGGAACTCTGGATTTTCAGGAGGTCCCTGAGGATGATGGAAAAATGGGCGCCTGGGGCAGAGACCGGATCTGGCGGATCTGTCTGGAGGGGTCTGATCTGCCGGCGGCAGGCAGTATGGAGTTCAGAATAACCGGCCGGTAGGGCTGAATAAAATAATCACCATAAGGAGAACAATATGGCAGAACATGAAGGCGCATTTGAAGAGAATATTCACAACAGGGAATACAGAAAAAAATATACCGTCAAGAAGATTGACGGATCATTCACTCTTTATGACAACAACAGAAAAAGTGAAAAACTGGACGGCATCTGGCATCATCATGCGGACGTGTACGATACCTGCCTCCGTCAGGAGTGGTTTAAAGAACCCCGGAAGGATCAGGAGGGCTGGACCCTCCCCTGGGACTGGGATTTCAATGAGTGGGAGACAATAAAGGTCCCCTCCACCTGGAACACCCAGCAGGAGCAGTACAAACTGTATGAGGGCTCCATGATCTATACCAGAACCTTCCGTTATGAGAAGGATGATGAAGAAAAGGTTGTGCTGAAGGTGGGAGCCGCCTATCACAATTCCATGGTCTTTTTGAACGGGGAATACCTAGGATACCACGAAGGGGGGGATACTCCCTATTACCTGGATGTGACCGAATCCCTGCAGGAGGATAACAGGATTATCATCTCGGTGAACAACACCAGAACTCCCGGCAGAATCCCCACCATTTTTACAGACTGGTACAACTACGGCGGACTCTACCGTTCTGTGGAACTCTTCCGCCTTCCCGCCGCCTATATCAGGGAATTCAGAATTGCTCTGGTTCCGGGAAGCGGCTTTTCAAAGATCAGAGCCGAGGTCGAAGTGGAGGGCAAGGGAATGGAAACCGCCTCTCTCTCCATCCCCGAGCTGGGAATTGAAAAAACGATAAGCCTCAGCGGCGGAAAGGGCAGTGTTGTTCTGGAGAGCCGCCCCGAGCTCTGGAGTCCTGAAAATCCCAGGCTCTATGATGTTCATGTGACAGCCGGTGAAGATTACATCCGGGAGCGAACGGGGTTCCGGGAATTCAAGGTGGAAGGAACCTCCGTATTCCTGAACGGAGAAGCCCTGAAGCTGAAGGGGGTCTCCTGTCATGAAGAGTCAGTTCCCAATGGAAAATCCGTTACAAATGAGGAAATCAGGGAAAACCTCGCCCTTATCAAAGAGCTGAACGGTAACTTTATCCGTCTGGCTCACTATCCCCATACCGAGAGGGCCGCCCGCATCGCCGATGAGATGGGTGTGCTGATCTGGGAGGAAATTCCCGTCTACTGGGCCATCCATTTCGAGAGTCAGGAGACCATAGACAACGGCCGCCAGCAGCTCTCAGAGCTGATCAAACGGGATTATAACAGACCCTCTGTCATCATCTGGTCCGTGGGGAATGAAAACCCCGATACAGATGACCGTCTGGCCTTTATGGGCGGTCTGGCCGACCTGGCCCGGGAACTGGATGACACCAGAGCCGTATCCGCCGCCTGCCTCTGGGATCAGAAAAAAATGAAGATAGACGACCGTCTGGCAGCCAAACTGGATATTGTGGGCATCAATGAATACTTCGGCTGGTATAATCCCCATTTTGATCTGCTGGAGAAGTTCTTTGATAACAGCCATCCCGACAAGCCCGTGATCATCACCGAATGCGGTGCCGGAGCCAAAGCGGGACATCACGGGGGCCGGAACGAGATGTTTACCGAGGAGTATCAGGAACGCACATACGAAGAACAGGTCCGCTGTATTTCCAAACAGCCCTGGATTGCCGGTTTGACCCCCTGGATTCTCTACGATTTCCGGACCCCTGTCCGCTGTAACAAGTTCCAGAAAGGGTACAACCTGAAAGGCCTTCTTTCGGCAGATAAGAGCCACAGAAAACTGGCCTTTTTTGTGCTGAAGGACTTTTTTGCCCGCTGGACGATTTAGTTAAAGAGATCTGACCCACCTGGCGCTCAGCTCCAGCCAGCCCTGAACATGGGGTATGGTCATACTGCCGTCTCCGCTCTCATCGGTTTCCTCCGTTGCCAGGGAGAGACCGTGAGGACCTTCCGGGAAAATATGGAGCTCAAAGGGGATTTTAGCTTTTTGGAGAGCCATGGAAAAAAGCATACTGTTTTCCACCGGAACTGCTTCATCATCCGCCGTATGCCATAGAAAGGCAGGCGGGGTGTGGGCTCCCGCCTGTTGTTCCAGACTCATCATCTCCAGCCTTTCAGGAGAGGCATCCGGGCCGAGTAGATTGTCAAAGGAGCCCCTGTGAGCCGACTCTCCGGAGCTTATGACAGGATAACAGAGGATCAGACCATCCGGCCGGTTCTGTCCCGGTGTCCGGCAGATTCCATTCTGCAGAAAATCCTTATTCCAGTGGCAGCCCAGGCTCGCCGTCAGATGACCTCCTGCCGAGAAACCGCAGAGGATAATCCTTTCCGGATTGATCTTCAGCTCTTCTGCATGCTTCCTTAACAGAGACAGAGTGTTGGAAACATCCAGTAGGGGAGAGGGGTGTCTGTGGGGTTCGGTTCTGTAATGGAGAACCAGGGCATGGAATCCCTGCTCGTTGTAGGCCCGGGCAACCGGTTCAGCCTCCCGGGGGGATGTAAAGCCATAGCCTCCGCCGGGGCAAATCAGGATGCAGGGGAGGGGGGTGTCGGTGGTCAGAAAGGAGGGAATCAGCCGGGGCTTCTCTTCGGTACTCTGAGCCTCCTTGCGGATGGTCTGTTCAATTGCTGTCAATATGCTGTTCATGTGTACTCCTCATCGTAAAGTGTCTTTAAAAATTTTACCTGCCGGGAACAGGCTTTTGTGCACAGCTCCCCCTTGTAAATGTCAAAATGGCCGAAGTCTCCTGTTTCCAGAGTGCAGTTCCTTATCTTTTCTGCTGTTCGCCGGACAGCGTCTATGGGGATCAGACTGTCGTTTTTTCCTGCCATAATCAGGACGGGACACTCAATTGCATCGGCTGAGTCTGCAGGATTGTAAAAGGAAAAATGAAACAGGCTTCTGCCGGGGGTGCTGTTTCTCCATTCCTCTTCTTCAGGAACCAGGTTCTTGTATCCTTCCCATGCATCCGGGGTGTTCATGGCTGCCAGTTCTCCGGGTTTAGCAACCACAGGAACTTCAAAGGGCGGGCGGTGCAGGGCTGCCCGCAACCCGTCTTTCAAAATGGCTCCCAGAGCCTTCCGGAAGTACTCCTTTTCCATAATTCTCAGAGTTTCTCTAGCCGCTACATGGGGGACCTGGGCAATGACGGCCTGAATATCACTGCGCCGGGAGGCTATGGTCAGGGCATGACCCCCTCCGTAGGAACTGCCCCAGAGAACCAGGGGAGCTTCCGGCCGGGGCAGCAGGCTCTGTGCCTGCTCTATGGCTCCCGTCCAGTCCTCCAGATGTTTTGAGGGCTTCACCAGCCTCCGGGGAGTCCCTCCGCTTTTCCCGAAGCCCCTGTAATCGAAGGCCAGCACATCCCAGCCGGCTTCTGTAAAAGTGCGGATATACTCATCCAGTCCGTAGGATCTGCAGGCGGCAAAACCATGGCCCATCACGATAATGCCGGCGGCCTGATTCTCCGGGGAATTCCTGCTGAACAGTTCCGCATCGCAGGTCTCACCACGGACTGAAAAAGAGGCATCCTTTATGTTCATCTCCGACTCCTGTTGCGGCTGAACCGCTTCAGAAATCCGGAGCTTTTTTCCCGGAGCTGAGCCGCCGCCAGTTCGGCCAGGGCTCTTTTATCGCTGAGAAATCCATTCAGAGCTGCAGAGGAGGCAGGATTCTTCTCCTCCAGAATCTCGTTCATCCTCTGGCTGACAAGATCCTTCCAGGTAGGATCGGGCAATAGGTAGAACTGGTTCTTCTCAATCGCCTGAAAAATCATATCAGCCAGAGTTTCCGGACTCATCGCCTTGTCAACGGCTCTCTGAAAACTGGCCCGGACGATTTCTTCTTCTCTGTTCTTTTCTGATTTCTGAACCCCTACAGGTCTGTTTCTCTCTGCTTCCAGAATCTTTGTGTTTACCCAGCCGGGGCAGACCAGGGTGACGCCGATTTTTCTCTGTTTCAGGGTGAGGGAGTGATACAGCTGTTCCGATAAGGCCGCTACGGCATGTTTACTCACCTGATAGGCTGCGCTAGGATGGTAAGATACAAGCCCGGCTACAGAGGCTGTATTCACAACATGACAGGGAGAATCCTGGGCCAGCATGCGGGGAATGAACTCTCTGGTACCGTTGAGAACTCCCTGGAAGTTGACTCCCATAACCCAGTCCCAGTCCTCTGCGGTGGTATCCCAGATACTGCTTCCCGCAGCGACTCCCGCGTTGTTGAACAGCAGATCGGCAGAGCCGAACTCCCTGTAGCACAGATCCGCCAGATCTTTAACAAATGCGGCATCTCTGATATCACCCGAAAGAGTCTTTATTCCCGGGGCGTCCAGTCTTTCTTCTGCTTTATTCAGAGCCTTATCTTCAATATCTGTGAGAACCAGATTCATGCCTCTGCGGGCGCACTCGGAGGCCAGGGCGAATCCGATACCGCCGGCAGCCCCTGTGATGACAGCTGTTTTGTTTTTGAAATCAATCATGTCAATCTCCTGGAAAGCAGCACCTGATTCTCTGCTCTTATGGTTTCAGGTTCTGTTTGTATATCCTTTTAACATTCAGAATATGACTGGTCATGGCTTTCCCAGCCTCTTCCGGATCATTCTGTTTTATGGCGTCGAATATTTTCCGGTGTTCCTTGTACAAAAGTTTTACATTGTGGGTCTCTTCCAGAACAAGAGCTCTCCCTCCTGCCTTTATATCATTAAAGCCAATAGTATTAAGAACTAGCAAAATTTTTTTGAAAGAGGTCTGGAAGACTATTAACATCTCTAACTAAATTCATATAGAAGGCAGCTCTCCATTTATATTGATCTATCTACCCATAATTATTTCTACGAATTGGATAGCTATTACTTGATTAAGTCTTTTGGTTCTTATCGGATCAATATACATGACAGAAAATTATAGATTGATATAGTTGAGCATACAAGAGTTTTTATATGTAAGGATTAGGAATCCTTCAAATCCTTCTTGAGACAAGGTTACAGATTTGATCTTTGCTGACTCAAAAGCAGATTTCTGACAAGGGTTGGGATTCGCTTTAAGAAACATACATTAATTTAAGGGATATTTTCCTTGACAGATTTCCGGTAGTAGGTTTATTCTTGATGAAACGTTTCATTTTAGGTTGGTTTTTCATAAATGCCCACAATTAAAGATCTGGCGCGGATTGCCGGTGTTTCCATCGGAACCGTGTCGAATGTCATCAATAACAAATCCTCGGTAACCGAAGAGAGTCGCAGGAAGGTGGAAGAAGCTATCCGCTTAACTGATTATAAAGTGAACCTCCATGCGAGAGGGATGATCCTGAAAAAGAGCTTTAATATCGGTCTTGTTGTACCTTCCATATTGGATCCTTTTTTTCCAAAGCTGGCAGATGTTATTGAGCAGGAGTGTGAGAAGCTTGATATGAATGTCATCTTGAGCTCTTCAAATTATTCTCCGGATCGGGAAATTGATAAAATAGAACAGATGCTGGCAAAAAATGTTGACGGTATAATCCTTATCCCCGAGTCTGACCGCAACAGATCGTATGTCGCCGGGTTGCTGGAAAAGGAGACACCTCTTGTTCTTCTGGCCCGGCGTTATAATGATCTCAGGGCACCCTATGTCGTTGCAGATAACCGAAAAACAGCTGAGGATGGTATAAATTATTTACTTGGCAAGGGATATGATTCTATTGGATTCCTTGTTTCCCCTCTGATGAATACAGCAGATGAAGACCGTCTTGCGGGTATTCAGAATTGGAAAAATAATCATTCTGAAGCCGCTGTTTCAATTCATTATTGTGCTCCTCTTCCTGTTCATGACCGGAAACACAGCATGGAACACCAATTGTCCCAGGGCTATGAAAAAGGTCTTGAGCTGATCCGGGATCAACGGCTTCCCCGGGCTGTATTTGCCAATAATGATTATATTGCTCTGGGGTTTATGAAAGCCTGTACTGAATCATCCATTCGGCTCCCCGACGATGTTGCCCTCCTTGGTGTAAGCCGCCAGTTTCCCAAAGAACTTTTATCCACAGAGTTGAGCAGCTTTGATCCTCATTCAGAAATAATGGGTTCAGAAGCAGTGCGAATCCTGAAGGAGCTAATGGATCATCCTGAAAGAGGTGATGAGAGTACACATCATATTGAAATTGGCATGTCTTTAATCGAAGGCATGACAACATAAAAAAATACCTCAACGATGAAACGTTTCATCGTAAGGGGCAGGAGGAATCATGAAAAGGAAACTGTTATTCGGGATCATCTGTCTTTTACTGACAGCTGCTATGGGATTTGCCGCAGGACAGCAGGAAGGAGCTACAGGTGACGAATCTGTAACTCTTAAAGTCTGGAGCTGGGTTTACAGTCAGGGTGAAGGACCAGTTCTCAAGGCTGTTCTTCAGGATTACAGAGATCAGAATCCCAATGTCACAATAGAAGAAATCGATACACCCTGGGCACAGGCCCACGATAAGTTCATTGTAATGAATCAATCCAAGGATGTCCCTCAGATAACCGGTGTCAATAGAAACTGGCTCACTGAGTTTGTATCCATCGGCGCATTAACTGACCTGACCCCTTATGTTGAGTCTGTACCCGGAATGAGAGATAAATATTACGATGCGGTAAAGGGTGAAATGGATGGAAAAGTCTGGGTTCTTCCCTATAGTGGCGGGAATGCAGCCCTTGTCTACAATAAAAAAGTGTTTGCAGAAAAAGGGCTGACTCCTCCTGCAACGCTTCAGGAATTTGTGGAAGTTGGTAAAATTCTCTCTGATCCTGCTGCCAATAAATATGCCACTCAGCTTTGTATTGCAGAATCAAACAGTACCGGTGCCCATGTGTGCAACTATGGACCTGTCTTGTATTCTTTCGGTGGTAAATATCTTGAGGGCAAAAAGGCGGCCTTTAATTCCCCTGAAGGAGTTGAGGCTTTGGAATGGATGATCGCTCTGGAAAAGGATTTAAACATTGCCGGACCCGGTTCCATTACTGTAGATGCCCGTGCTATGCGTGAAAGTCTTGCCGGTGGCAGCTCATTTATGAACTTTGACGGTTCCTGGGGTACACCTTTCTACAACAAATATCCTGAAGTGGAAATTGGAATTGCTCCCATGCCTAAAGGGGCTTCCATGGGAACAGTTATAAATATCGCCAATTGGGGTATCCCTGCCAAAGCTAAAAATAAAGATGCCGCCTGGGATCTCCTCAAATTCATTGAAAGTGATGAGAATATGCTGCGCCTGTTTGAAGAAGCTAACGTAATGCCCTGTATGCCCAAATACGGAGAGCTTCCCCAGTTCCAGGAAAAGTATTCAGGATTCCTGATAACTCTTGCAGAATCAGATAATTTCATGCAGACCGGTTCTGTTCCTCATGAATCTGATCTCTATAAGATCCTGGTCAGAGCCTATCAGAAGGCATATCTGGGACAGGCTTCTGCCAAAGATGCTCTGGATGCAGCAGCTGTTGAGTATAATAAGCTCCTGGACCGTTTTTATTCAAACTAGTTCATTGTTCCCTTCCGTCGGTTATGCGGCGGAAAGGGAAGCATTTCATTGCAAGTAATAATAAAGGAGAACGTATTGTGAATTTAGGCAGAGAAGCCAAAGGCTATATCTGGGTTGCACCTATGACGATTGTACTTCTGTTGACGACTCTGGTGCCTGTCGTTTATATACTCGGACTTGGTTTTTTTGAAAACTATCTGCCTACCGGCAGGGTGATCTGGGCAGGATTGGCAAACTATAGGGAAACTCTTTCAGATCCGCTTTTTTATAAAGTTTTAGGAAACACAGCTGTATATGTCATTTTCAGCGTTCTGCTTCATCTGGCAATCGGACTTTTTCTGGCCGTTTTTCTGGATAAGAGGAACCGTTTTGCAGTCCTGTCTTCCGGACTGAGGGTGGTCTTTATAATCCCCTGGCTGCTTTCCTGGTCAGTTGCCTCTTCCATCTGGCTGCTAATTTTAAATCCATCTGGAGTATTGAACAGCATCCTTATAGGGCTTGGTCTTCTGGAGGATAAAGTCGCCTGGTTTGGTTCACCTGATTTCGCTATGGTCTGGATCATTCTCATAACAGCCTGGAAGGCTTTTCCTTTCTATATGATGCTGATCTATGCAGCCCTGACGACCATCCCGGAGGAATTGTATGAATCTGCCTCTATTGATGGAGCTAATCTGGTACAGAAGTTTTACTATGTCAGTTTTCAATCCATTCTGCCGACCATGTTGACTCTGGGAGTGCTGGATATCATCTGGTCTATCCGGCAGTATGATATTTTTGCACTGACCACAGGTGGAGGACCACTGGACAGCACCAGAACCCTTTCTCTCCATGTGTACTCAACAGCATTTGAGAATCTCCGTTTCGGCCTTGCCTCTTCACAGGGAATTATGATTATGCTCATTTCCAGTCTTATTTCAGTTTTTTATATACGGCTCTACAGCCGTGCCGAGGGGTAATCAAATGAAGAAATTAGGAGTCAATAAAACCCTGGATACCCTTTGGGCCACGGCCGCATTTGTTTTAACTGTTCTTGTTTTCTTTCCCGTGTTATGGATGATTCTCTGTGCGACAAGACCGAATCAGGATCTGTTTGTTTTTCCTGTTCCTATCATCCAGAAAACATTCACCCTGGATGCATTCAGGGTGATCTTCAGTCAGGCTGATGTTCCCCGGTCGTTATTCAATACTGTTTTTGTTTCATTATCCGCCACTCTGTTTTGTCTCATTATAGCTGCATTCGGAGCTTTCGGTATGTCCCGCTACAGATTTAAAGGACGCCGGGTTCTTCAGTTTTACATTCTGATGACCCAAATGCTTCCGGTGATACTGATTGCTATACCCTTTTTTAAAGTTTTTATGCAGCTGGGGTTATATGATACCAAAGCCGGACTGATTCTTGCCTATACTTCCTTCTCTCTGCCTTTCTGTTCACTGACTCTTCTGGGCTTTTTTGGTGGAATCCCCCGTTCTCTGGATGAGGCGGCACAAATTGACGGATGTACCCATCTGGGAAGTTTTATAAAGATCATAATGCCCATTTCCAAAACCGGTCTGGTTTCGACAGGAATATTCGCATTCGTTACTGCCTGGAATGAGTATCTAATGGCATTGATCCTGACGAACTCCAACCGCTCTCAGATGCTGGTTGTGGTTATCGGAAAAAAAATCGGACAGTATGATATTGCCTGGAATGAGCTGATGGCTATAACAGCACTGGCTTCTCTGCCGTTGATTATAATGTATGCCTTTATGCAAAAGAGTTTTATGAGGGGCCTCACGGCAGGCTCTGTGAAGATGTAGGAGAATCTAAAAGAATGAAGCGAAAAAACATCTTATTTCTGTTCAGCGATCAGCATAGTGCCCGGGTTCTTGGCTGTTATGGAAATACCGAAGTAAAAACTCCTCATCTCGATGCACTGGCGGATGAGGGCATACGCTTTGAAAATGCCTATTGCAATAATCCTATCTGCACTCCCAGCCGCATCAGTTTTTTAAGCGGTCAGTATCCTCATAACCATGGATATTTCGGCCTAATGGGGCCTGAGCCGGAGAAGCTGCCTCATTTATTTTCCCATTTCAAGAAATCCGGTTACAAAACAGCCTGGGTAGGCAAAAGCCATACACCAGCCGG
>JAQQAM010000217.1 GCA_028532905.1 Spirochaetales bacterium | reverse complement strand
GAGGTTAATACTGTTGAGAACGGGAATCACTATGAATGTGATAAATAATACGATTGCAGGCAAAACGAACAATAAGCACACGTTTTCTCTTTTTTTTAATAGTCCTGTCATCCTTATTCCTCATTTTGTTTTTTTGAATTTTGAATTGACAGACAGACTTTCCGTCAGGAAAGCCTGCCATAGGATCTGTTGATAATTATTTTGTGGGATTAAACTGGGCAGCTTCAACTTCCCATTCTTTATCCAGTTTAGCGGTAAACTCATCCACTGTGATATCAGAAGAAACAAACTCCTGGAATGCTTTGTAGGCAAAGTTTCTGAAAGAACCAGGCAGTTCATTCTCTCCCCAGTTGGTATTCCAGTTTCCAGCATTAAATACACTGGCATTCATCGCTTCATTGACCTCTGAAAGGATATTTGATTCATATTTGACATCAATCTGTGCTGCAGCAGCAGAGAACATATTCGTTTTCTGCAGATATTCGGTATAGTTTTCAGGATCATACCAGAACTTCATAAAGGCTTCGAAGGCTTCAACTTTTTTGGGATCTGCGGCTGCTTCCTTTGAGAGAGCCCAGCCCTGCAGTTTAGGTCCGAACATCAGTTTCAGAGTTCCGTCTTCATCGGGAATAGGAGCCCAACCGAACTCAAACTCAGGATCGGCATCCATAATCTGCTGGATCATCCAGGTTCCGGATATAAACATGGCGGCTTTTCCTGTTACCAGGAAGGAGGCAATCTGGTTGTCGCCGGTACTCAGGAAACCTTTTTCTACATACCCTTTTTCCCAGAGCTCAGCATACTGTGTAAAGCTTTCTTTCATGTCGGGATCGGAGAAGCTCACTTTTCCTCTATAGCGGTCAGCGATCCAGTTGGGGTTTTTTGATGCAACATTGTTTACCCAGTAGTGTCCCCAGGTAAATCCCATATGCCATCCGTCTTTTCCGCCTACAACAATAGGTGCTGTTCCGCTGTTTTTAATTGTTTCAAGGTTGCTGAGAAACTCATCATAAGTTTTCGGCTCTTTCAGACCGAGCTCATCGAAAAGTGCTTTATTGTAGTATGTTCCTCCGGCAGCCGGAATTATGGAGATAGGAGCGATATAGTATTTTCCATCCAGCTGGGGTGCTTCTTTAACAAGGCTTTTTACGCTTTCAGGAAGTTCTGCCAGTTTATCTGCTCTGACCCATACCGCTGTATCTCTTGAATCGAGCATATCAGGGAATTCCCCGACTGCGTCTTTGGTTTTGAGAAACTCAAGATAAGCACCTGAACCGGAGGGCATCTGAATGATATTGTACTGAGGATTTTCCTCCATGAATTTCATAACTCTTTCGTTGGTGAGCTGTTTAACCAGAGGATCTCCACCGGCATAGCCGAATGTAATCGTAGTCTTCTCTGCAGCACTTCCTTCTGATCCGGCGGAATCACTCTGTCCTGCCGCAAATGCTGAAACCGACATAAGCGCTATTCCTGCCAGCAGTAAACTCAACTTTTTTAAAGTCACTTCTTTCTCCTTTTTTAGTCCATCAAATATGAACTTTTTTGTTGATTTAAAAAAATCGTATCATGTGTATTTTGGTTCATGGTGGGTTAAATACACAATAATGTGGGTAAAATTAATCAGTCCCACCCCTTAAGAACATGAGCTCCCCAGGTCGGATCAGCTGTCATTCTCTGGATCACCGGATCAAGGTCACTCTCCAGGATCAAACGGTCTAACAGCTCTTTTTCCATTGATTTCTGCACAACAGAATATTCACTGAGATTATAGAGATTTTTTGTTTCTCCCGGATCTTTATTCAGATTATATAGCTGACCTCCCTGATCTCCGGCATAATACACAAGTTTCCAGCCGTCATCACAGATAAGGACATGCTGATCCGGTACGTGAGTGCGCATATTGGCTCTGGCATGATGAACAGTCAGTGATTTTCGAATTCTGTCTTTGTCCCCGGTTAGCAGGTCCTTCTGTGATACACCATCACAGGGCAGGGGAGGTAACCCGTCTGAAGCCTTTATTCCTGTAATCTCAAGTAAAGTCGGTACGATATCAGTGAAAGAGAAGAGACTGCTGCTCCTGACTCCCATAGGAATACTCCCCGGCAAAGAGGCAATGAACGGAACATTGATATACTCCTCCCAGCAGACACCGCCCTTGGCCATCATACCATGGGCTCCCATATACTCTCCATGATCTGTAGTAAAAACGACAAGGGTATTCTCCTGTAATCCTGTTTCCTCAAGAGTTTTAAGAATACGCCCCACATTTTTATCTATTAGAGAGACCGATCCCCAGTAGGCTCTGGTAATAATTTCAATGTCCTTTTCATCCTTAACCCTGTGTCCGCCCCCGTCATAGTCCGGAAAGACTCCGCTTACAAGGTATTCTTTCATAACTTCAGGATAATTTTTCAGGTTAGGATCATGGGCAAAGGAATTGTATTCTGTTTTCACAGATGTATTCCGATACAGATCATAGAATGCGGGAGGGGTCATCAGAGGCCAGTGAGGA
Organism: Spirochaetales bacterium; assembly: GCA_028532905.1. Taxonomy (GTDB): domain Bacteria; phylum Spirochaetota; class Spirochaetia; order DSM-2461; family DSM-2461; genus Oceanispirochaeta. The sequence goes on along the minus strand of JAQQAM010000217.1, from coordinate 29,657 downwards.
TCAGGAAAACTGCTGAAGCAGTAGAAAGGTTCTCCGCTTTCAGCTGATTTTCTGATAAAATCCACTGTCCTGTTGCCTACATAGGTGGACGAATGCACCTCTTCCGGAATCTCAGTCCGGTAAACTCCCTGACCGCAGTTCACATCAGCAGAGGACAGATTCTGTTCGAAAAACAACTCAATTTTATCCCTGTGATTCTTCTTCATCCACTGGCCGTAATGACCGGTCAGTGGATTGCTGTGTCCCAGTACAATATCCACTGTTTCAAATCCGGCATAGGGACCGTTCCAGTCATCATACAGACCCTCCCGCCAGTCTGCTATCGATTCTTCAGTACCTCTGGTCTGCTGAGATTTAAAGTGAGGTTTGCCAATGAAGTGGGTGTCGTAACCTTCCCGCTTTAAAACATCTCCCAGACAGCTTTCGCTGTCCGGAAGGCTGCTGTTGTGCTGGGGGGCTCCATGATGGAAAGACTTTCTGCCTGTTATCATCGTATTCCGTGAGGGAATGCATATAGGATTCTCGCAATAAGCTCTGTCCAGTACAATTCCCTTATTTGCCAAATTGTCCAGATGGGGTGTTCTTATCTGTTTGTTACCATAAACTCCCAGTGTCTTCTTTTGCTGCTGATCTGTTGTTATAAACAGAATGTTGATTTTGTCTTTCATAACTTCAAAAAAATTATCATGAGAAATTCGAGTCATGGTGGGTGTTCTACATATTGTTGTGGGTGAAATTAATATATGCAAAGGAAGTGTTGTAATTTCTTTGACAGCCCATTAGAGAGGCTGTAGTGTGGCGTTATGAATAAACCGAATGTCATATTGGTCCTGACGGATGATCAGGGGTATGGAGACCTGGGCTGTCATGGGAACCCTGTTATTCAGACACCCGAGATTGATGCTTTTTATCGAGAATCTCTCAGATTCACAAACTTTCATGTGGGACCCACCTGTGCTCCCTCCCGCTCCATGCTTATGACAGGGCATCATGCCAACAGTACTGGAGTATGGCATACCATCGGAGGGCGGTCTCTTCTCAGAAGGAATGAGTGGAGTCTGGCATCTGCATTCAGAGAGGCAGGTTACGATACCTCTCTTTTCGGTAAATGGCATCTGGGAGATAATTATCCCTATCGGCCTCAGGATCGGGGTTTTAATAAAGTGGTAATGCACGGGGGCGGTGGAATCAGCCAGGTTTCAGACTGGTGGGGGAATGACTATTTTGATGATACCTACCTGGAGGACGGTATTCCCAGAAAATTTGAAGGATACTGCACAGATGTCTGGTTCGGAGAAGCTCTCAGGCATATTAAGAAGGTTAAGGATAATCCCTTTTTATGCTGTATTACAGTGAATGCTCCCCATGAACCATATAACGTTGATAACCGGTATGCTGATCCTTATAGATATTCTGTTCCCGAGGATCGGGCCAGATTCTATGGGATGATAAGCAATATTGATGAAAACTTCGGTTTCCTCCGCAGGAAACTGGATGAACTGGATTTGACAGACAATACCATTCTTATCTTCATGACAGATAATGGAAGCAGCTGCGGTTGTACTTTAGATGAAAATCAGTTTGTTTCTGAGGGATTTAATGCAGGAATGAGAGGCAGAAAGTGTTCTGAATATGAGGGAGGACACAGAGTCCCGTTCTTTATGAACTGGCCAGCAGGGGTGATTGATAAGGGACGGGATGAAGATGTTCTTGCCTCTGCTGTTGATTTTATGCCTACATTACTTGATTTGTGCGGCATTGATATACCGGTGGGCAGGGGCTTTCATGGCTCCAGTCTGAAACCGGTCATCAGGGGGGACGGATCAGGGTTCAGTGAACGATTCCTTGTAACCGACTCACAGCGGATTACTCATCCTGAAAAGTGGAGGCTCTCCTCGGTGATGTCCCGAAGATGGAGACTGATAAACGGCAGGGAACTTTACGATATACAGAGGGATACGGAACAGAGGAATGATCTTTCTGATGAGTATCCGGATATAGTTGAAACTCACCGTCAGGCTTATGAAGAGTGGTGGGCGCTTGTTTCCACACGGTTCGGAGAGACAATCCCCATTGATATCCTGAAAGATACCCCTGTCAAACTGTGCTGTCATGATTGGCGCAATGAAGAGAGTCATGCTCCTTACCAGCAGAATCATATCCGTGAAGGACTGATTTCAAACGGCTATTGGGAAATTGATGTTCTGTTTAAAGGTCTGTACCGGTTTGACCTTTACCGTTGGCCTCGTGAGTCATCCATCAGAATCCGCTCTGGAATTGACGGAGATGATGTGGAGTTTCGCAGGGATGCCATAGATAAAAAAGAGTGGAAATATTACACCGGAGGACATTCTCTGCCGGTCAGTACTGCTAGAATCAGAATCGGCTCCTATGATCAGACTGTCTCTGTTTCATCAGATGACCTGGCTGCCTCATTTATTCTGGACCTCCCGGCGGGTGAAACTGTTGTTCAGACCTGGTTTTACACAGAAAGTGATGATTCTTATCAATATAAAAGACTTTCTGATGAAGAGAGTCGGAAGTTCGTTCGTGGAGCCTACTATGTTTATGTTACCTCAGTGGACTGATCCTCAGTTATAGTATTTCTTTTGTTTTCATCTGTTCTCTGCCTGTGCCGGACTGTACAAAGGCGTTATACTGATTTAAGTTGCTGTAGATTAATAAATGAGGATATGAATGGGAATGGTTTGAGAGACCTTTCCATAAAGTGTCAATTTAAAACAGGTGAGTATTCCGTGCTTGCCGGCAAAGAAGGTATAAATGTCTGACAAAAAAATATCCCTGGTTCCTGTAGATTCCGAAAACTGGAGAGAGGTGGCCACTCTGGAGGTCCATGAAGATCAGGCGGAGTTTGTGGCCTCGGGCAGTTATTATCTGTGCCTTTGTACTTACGATAATCTCTGGCATCCCCTGGCTATCCTTCTGGAGGATGAGGTCATCGGGTTTATGATGTGGGCTGTGGATGAGGATGACGGCAGCTGCTGGCTGGGGGGCATCACCATTGACAAGGAGTATCAGGGTAAGGGGTATGGCAGAAGGGCTGTGAAAGGGGCGCTGCAAATGCTGAACCGTGAAAAAGGGTATACTGACTTTGCCCTCTCCTACAATTCAGAAAATAAGGGAGCCCGCCATCTGTATTCTTCCATGGGCTTTGAAGAGCATGATGAGATGGAAGATGACGAGATTGTCGCCCGGCTGGTTATTAACTAGCTGTCCGTCAGTTCAGGGGGACTGAGACCTCTTTCCCCCGGGGCAGGGAAATATGCTGTTTCTCTACTGTCAGCTGGATCTCTGCGTCAGCTCTGAAGATCAGACTTTTGCCGGATCCCGAATATGTCACTGACAATAAGATTCCCTTATGGAGCAGAGAAAATGACACATCCCCCCATCCTTCAGGAAAGGCCGGATCAAAACTGAGCCCGTCTGCCGTATTCTCCATATCCGCAAATCCGTAGAGTACCGCAATTCTGGCACCGGCCATTGCGGCAAGGTGAACTCCGTTATCCGTGTTCCCTTCCAGATCATCCAGATCCAGAAAAAGATTTTTCTTGAAATGTCTCTCGGCCTCTTCCATCCGTCCGGCCAGTGCCGCCGCTGCAGACTGAACTGCTGAGGAGAGGGAGGAGTCTCCGCTGGTGAGGGGATCGTAATAATCATAGTTTGCCGCAAAAACGTCCCGGCTGAAATACTGTTTGTGGAGCAGGAGGCCCATAATCACATCGGGCTGCTTCATCACTCTGTGCCGGTAGATCTTCAAGGGGTGATAGTAGAGGAGTAGGGGTTTGTTCTCTTCGGGGGTATTCTCCCAGTCCCAGAGGCTCTTTTCCAGAAAGGAGTCGTCCTGTTTAAACACCTGTGAGTCTTCCAGCCTGGGCAGATAGAAATCGTGGGAGATCTTCTGCCAGTTCTCAATTTCTTCTTTTTGAAGATCCATACGCTGTGTCAGATCCTTCATATACTCCGGTGCTTCTTCAAACAGCTCCATAGCAATGGCAAAGGCATAACTCAGATGCTCCCGGGCCATCAGGTTCGTGTAGAAATTGTTGTTCACCAGGGCCGTATACTCATCGGGGCCTGTGACACAGTGGAGGCAGTATCCCTTGCCGGGAACCTGTACGGCAAAACCGGCCCAGAACCGGGCGGTTTCAAAGAGCATTTCTGCACCGCCGGCGGTGAGAAGGTCTCTTTCTCCGCTGTTGTCCAGAAAGCTTTTCATGCCGTAGATAATATCCGCATTGATATGAAACTGGGCGGTTCCGGCGGGGAAATAGGCGGAACACTCCCGGCCGTCTATGGTTCGCCAGGGGTAGAGGGCGCCTTTCTCGTCCAGCTCCCGGGCCCGTTCTCTGGCCCGGTTCAGACTTTTAATTCTGTATTCCACAAGGCTTCTGGCCCGCAGGGGGTCAACCGTGTTCATGGCTCCCTGAATATAGATGTCCGCATCCCAGAAGTAGTGGCCGTTGTAGCCGCCGCTGCTGAGTCCCTTGGCGGCAGCGCTTCTGTCCGGGCTGGTTCCGCAGGACTGAAGGAGGGCAAAGCTGTTGTACCGGAGTGCCCGGGTATATTCATTTTTTCCGGAGAGAACGATATCCGCCCTGATCCAGAAATCTTTCAAATACTCTTCCTGTTCCCTGCAGATGGTCTCCCAGTCTGTCTCAAGGGCTTTGTTCAGTTCCCTTTCCGCCTGCCCGGGCAGATCATCCTCTTCTTTGCCGGTGAGATAGACGGCAGTCAGAAGACTGCTCATCTCATCAGTATCAGTCAGGTCAATGTAATGGGTGTACTCTGCAAACTGACGGGCTTCATATCCTCTGTCCGGCCTGTCCCGGTCCACCTTTACGGCACAGACATAGCGCAGCCCGCTGGAAGAAGTTGTTTCATCTATAAGGCAGCGTTTCTCTTTTATGGTGCATCTGCTGTCTTTAAACAGATCTTTCCCCAGAGATTCCATCTTTCGGGGGTCATCACTCTCTTCTTTGTTTTTACCGGGTGAGCGGAGTTTTCTGATGATTCTGAACTCCCCCCGGCCTTTCAGGCAGATTCTGTTATAAAGGCGGTTCGGGTGCTCAAAGGGAGTTACAGTCTCTTTGATCACCTCCAGAGATCTTCCTCCCGACAGGGGGACGGTACAGGTAATTCTGCGGATTCCCCTCTTCATGTCCATTTCAATGGAGCCTTCGGGAATGCTCAGCTTTCGGAAACGGTCGGTTCCCTTCTCTTCAATCTCCCAGCCCAGGACATCCGCCAGGGGAATCATTACCTGCTGAACTAAAGGGAACCCATAGGCTTTTTCTCCGTATGTGATGGGAGCTGATTCAAAGAATCCATTGATGAATGTTCCTGCCGGATCACGGCTGTCCGGGATATTCGCCTGAACTCCCAGATACCCGTTTCCGCAGAAAAAAAGCGTTTTCAGGCTGTCCGGAATGGCGGCGTTTCTGAAATCACGTGTTAATTGCCAGAAAGATTCATTGTCCTTCATCTGTATCAGCTCCCCTTATGATCAGCCCTTGACTGATCCGGCCATAAGTCCTCTTACAAAGAATCTCTGTAAGGCGAAAAAGACGGTTAGTGGCAGAATCATACTCATAAAGGCTCCGGAAGTCAGCAGGTGCCAGTCCTGTCCTTTTTCTCCTACCATTGCCGCCAGTGCCGATGTAACCACTCTGTTTTTATCTCCCAGGAACACCAGAGCCACCAGATAGTCGTTCCAGACCCAGAGGAACTGGAAAATGGCGAAGCTGGCCAGAGCCGGTATGGAGAGGGGCAGAACAAGGCGCACAAAGGTCACAAAGGGAGTGGCCCCGTCCAGGTAGGCGGATTCAAAAATATCACGGGGCAGGGTGCTCACATAGTTGTAGAGCAGATATACCGCAAGGGGCAGTCCGAATCCCGTATGGGCCATCCACATAGCCAGAAAGGTTCCCGTAAGGCCCCAGCGGGTAAAATCCCGGAGTATGGGAATCAATGCAATCTGAAGAGGAACAACCAGAAGAGCCACGACCATAATAAACAGCGGCTTTCTGCCGGGGAATTCCATCCACGCAAAGGCATAGGCTGCAAAGGCGGCAATCAGAATGGGAATCACCGTTGCCGGTATACTGACCGCAATGGAGTTCAGTACGGCTTCGGCAAAATTATTTCCCTGCCGGGTTATGACATTTCCATTGGCATCGGTGAACTCCACAGTGCCCCCGGACAGGACATCCCTGTAATTCTGCAGAGTCAGATTGGCTCCGAAGCCTACCCATTTCTCTTCAAATACTTCAATTTTCCGGGAACGTTTGTTGCCGTACCACTGCAGCCGGCGGCCTTCTTGCACTACAATACCGTTTCTCCACTCCTGGAATTCAGCGGTCACACCTTCAATGGTTATGGGACCGTTGGGGTCCAGATCCCGGGGCAGTTCAAACTCATCTGTCTTGGCATAGGCCTTGTGAGGGAGAACAGACCACCAGCCTGTCGCATAAATATCAGAGGGACTCCGGAAGGAGGTGACCAGAATGCCCAGAGTCGGAACGGTCCAGGCCAGAACGATAATCACCAGAACCACGGCTACCGCTATTCTCCCCACTGGAGATGTTTTCAGTTTTTCCGATTTTGTCATTTCAGTACCTCCCTGTTTCTGAATTCTTTGAGGTTATAGGCCAGAACGGGGATAATGACCACAAGCAGAACAACCGCAATGGCCGAAGCCTGACCGGAGTGGCCGTAGGTGAACTGTCTGAGATAGAACTCGTTGGCTATAACATTGGTACCGAAATTTCCGCCGGTCATAACCCTGACCACATCAAAGAGCTTCAGGCTGAAGATCAGTATGGTCGTGGTTACTGTTATGATGGTGGGCATGATATAGGGAACGGTTATTCTGAAGAAAATGGTAAAGGCATTGGCACCGTCTACCCGGGCTTCCTCATTGATCTCTTCCGGTATCGCCTTGATGGCGGAGGAGAGGATGACCATGGCGTATCCCGTCTGCAGCCAGACCATGATGACAATCAGGAAGAAATTGTTCCAGAAGGGGAGGAGGAGCCAGGCCTGCGCCTCTCCGCCCAGGGCGGTGACAATGGCATTCAGCAAACCGATTTCGGTTATATTCACTCCTTCACCCTTATAGGCGTAGATGAACTTCCAGATGACCCCGGCTCCCACAAAAGAGATGGCCATGGGCATGAAAATCAGAGATTTAAAGACTTTCTCCGCCCGGCTTTTGTCGGCCAGAACGGCTATGATCAGACCCATTATGACGCAGAAGGATGTCCCGAAAATCATCCACAGCAGATTGTTCCGGAAGGCTTCCAGCATTATGGGGTCGGTAAAGGCAAATTTATAGTTGTCCAGGAAGACGAATCCTCTTCCATGGGCATCGGCAAAACTGAGGCGCAAAGACCGCAGGGTCGGCAGAACCAGAGCCCAGACCAGCATGAGTACCGCAGGACCGGCGAAGACCACAGCCACTGCGATGGACCGGATTTTCCGGGGCATGGATTCAGCTATGGCATTGAGTACGAAGTAGAGGAGGGCCACAGAACCCAGCCCCCATGTAACGGCGGTTATGGTCATTAGTACTTTGCTGTCCTGCATATTCTGGAGCAGCACGAATCCGCCAATCAGTATGACTGCGGTGACCGCAATCAGAATTATCAGAGTTAGAGGATTCCATTTGGAATCTATATCCTGGCTCATTTTATCCTCCCTTTTCTGCCAATGGCATATGGGCAGTTTGTGTAATCAGACCCGTGTTGTTTACAGGTGGGGTCTGTAAAGGAGGGCAGAGGCTTCTCACGGACCTCTGCCCTGTATTTTATTTCACTAAGTTTTTAATCACTTAGGCCAGGAGGCATCAATGGCATCAAGGGCTTCATCCAGAGTTTTAGCTCCGGAAACATAGGCGGTCATCTCTTTCCAGAAGGAACCCGCACCGACGGCACCGGGCATCAGGTCAGAACCGTCAAAGCGGACACTGGTTGCATTCTGAATAACTTCAGCAACTTTTCTGTCCACCTCATTGGTATACCAGCTGAGCTGAGAGTCTTTATGGGGAGAAATGGCTCCGCCCGCTTTGACCCAGCCTTCTACTGAAGCACCAGTAGCAAAGTACTGCATAACCATGCGGACTTCGGGTCTGTCGTCAAACATGGCATAGATATCACCGGCAACCAGAACAGGTCTTCCCAGAGAAGGATCAACGCTGGGCAGGTAGAAGAAGTCATAATCTGTACCGGCCGTCAGGTTTTCGGGGAAGAAGGATGTAATGAAGTTACCCTGTTTGTGGAGCCATGCTTTGGGAGGATTCTCAAACATAACCTTGGGAGCATCTCCAAAGCTGGTTGTGGCGATACCTTTACGTCCGCCGTATACCATACCGTCGGCAAACCATATGGAGGCCATGGCTTCGATGGCGGCACGGACTTCGGGGCTGTTGAACTTAAGTTCTCCGGCGACCCATTTGTCATAGTTTTCAAGGCTAGTGGTTCTGAGCATCATTTCTTCGATCCAGTCTGTTGCAGCCCATCCGGTAGCCGCACCGGATTCAATACCGATGGCCCAGGGAGCGTCTCCGTCAGAGAGGATCATATCCTGCAGAGCCACCAGTTCTTCCCATGTTTCGGGAACTTCGTATCCGGCTGCATCAAATTCTTTCTTGTTGTACCATACAAGGGATTTACCGTTTACACGGCCCCAGATGCCCGCCATGATAGGTCCGTCAGGAGAGTCCATGGTAGCCATATCCAGCCAGCTTTCAATATAGTTGGATTTTACTTTATTCATATCAAGAGCCTTGTTCAGGTCAACAACATAGCCTTTGGCAACAAAGTTCTTAAGGAGACCGGGCTGAGGAAAGTCGACGATGTCCGGAGCGTTTCCGCCTTCGATGCTGATGCCGATGGAGGCTTCAAATTCCTTGGAACCTTCATACTGAATGTCGATTCCAGTCATTTCTTCAAAAGCTTTGACAGACTGTTCAAACTTGATGGCGTCGTTGTCCACAAAAGGACCGGCCATGGTGACAACTTTGCCCCGTACGTCCGCATAGGGGTCGTCCATTGTTTTTTCTTCAGCCGGTGCTGCCGCTGCGGGTTCTTCCTTTTTCTGGCAGCTCATAAATGACAGTGAGGCAATCATCAGAAATGCTACTGCTCCCCAAACAACTTTTTTCATAGTGTTCTCCTTGTACTTTTCAGGACTCGGTCCTGATAATTTATCCTGAAGGTTCCTAACACCTTCATACCAGCCCGGAGGCTGAGGATTCCAAACTAAGTTGTAGACCTTTCAATCAGTTCTACCTGAAGATTCACTTTCTGTATGGCATGGTTTTTCTCTTGAATCTGATCCAGCAGAAGGCCTGCGGCAATTCTTCCGGAGTCTCCAAGATGCTGTGTTATAGTGGATAAACCCATCCAGTCGGCAGATTCGATGTTGTCGAATCCCAGGACCGCCAGATCTTCGGGTACCTTCAGCCCCTGTTCTCTTGCTGCTTTAATAATTCCGACTGCCTGGACATCGCACATGGCGAACACTGCTCTGGGAGCTGCGGAGTGCTGCAGGAAATCAGAAAAAACCTCCCGGGCACTTTCTACAGTTGTATCCGATTCCAGAACCATTTTTTCGGCAAGACCGCTGCCTTTTTCTGTAAGAGTACTGCTGAACCCCTGAAACCTCAGTTCTGAGGGATGACAGCTGTAGGAGAGATTTCTGTTTCTGTCACCCATAAAAGCACAGTTTCTGTATCCTTTGCTGATGAAAAGCTCTGCGGCTATCTGCCCGCCTCTGATATCGTCTGTCAGTACTCTGGTGTAGTTTTCGTCATCCGATTCAATCATCACCACATGAAGACCCGACGCCTTCAGGCTCCTGTTCTGTTCGGGTGTCAGGTAGACGGACATCAGTATCAGGCCGTCAATTCTGCGGGTAAAGGGGACAGAACTCAGATATTCATCCAGCTGATCAGGGCTCTCGATTGTATATATGATGACTTCATAGTTTTTCTCTTTGAAAAAGGGGATCATTCCCCGGAGTCTGTCAACAAAGGAAGGAGCCGGGAAAAAGGGTGTGAGTACTCCCACTCTCCTGACCGAACGTCCTGCAGCTGTTCCTGCATTCCCCTGGCGTATGTAATCGAGTTTTTCTATGGATGCGGCAATCTGTTTTCCCGTATCCGACTTTACACTTTCCGGATTGTTGAGATAGCGGGACACTGTGGTGATACTGACTTCAGCTTCCTTTGCCACATCGTATATGGTTGCTCTTTTCTTCATCTAATATGAACACCTGTTGAATAAAGAAAGAACTTTGATGAAAGTACTTTCATATCTTTTTTCAGAATAAACGGTGATTCTCGGATCTGTCAAATTAATAATTATTTTTATTCAGCAGATTCCTGATCTCTGTGTATGGCAAAAGTAATATTGAGATTCCCTATTGGCCGCAAGACATGATAAGATATCAGAGAAATCTAAACACGGGGGATAAATGAGACGAATATATCTAGTTATTCTAATACTTCTTGTCCCTCTGGCTGTTTTTGCAGACACAGAGCAATCTGAAGACCCGGAAGATTCAGTTCTTCTTCTGTTCTCCTATCACCCCGGCCACTTGTGGGAAGACAGTATCTATACAACCCTTCTGGAGGGTTTGATAGAAATTCTTCCCGGAACGGAAATCACCATTGAGTATATGGATACAAAGCGGAATCCTTATTCTAAAATGGAAGACCGGATTTATCGGGATCTTTCTCTGTACCAACCAGATGCTTTTTCCCTGATCGTTGCTGTGGATGATAATGCCCTGCAGTTCCTTGCCGGCAGGGGACAGACTCTGTTTCCCTCGGCACCTGTTGTTTTCTGCGGTGTTAACGATTACGGGGCGGTTCTTGATACCCTCCGGCCGGAACATACAGGTGTTATCAGTAAAGTCAATCTTCCGGATACTCTGGCTCTGGCCAAAACTATCATTCCTTCTCTGAATACGGTTTATGTCATAGTGGATGCCACCCCGACGGGTTACGGTAATATTCAGATGATAGAGAAACAGCGTTCTCAGCTGAGGGGAGAGCTGGGGCTTCTTGATATTCAATATACGGGAGAAGATAAACTCACAACTGATGAACTGCTGAAATGGAGTTCTTCCCTGCCGGATGATGCCATTCTCCTACTGACCAGCTGGTACAGGGATAAATCCGGAGAATATTTCTCTGAGAAGGAGTTTATTTCCAGATTGTCTGAGGTCACTGCCGTTCCTGTATTCAACCTTCTCCATCTCCGGACGGGTGTTCTGGGTGGTAAGGTCACTTCCGGAGCTGTACAGGCTCAAATCGCTATTGAACAGATCAGACAGATTCTGAACGGCACCAGGGCCTCATCCATACCCGTTAATGAGGATGATACAGCTGTCTATGCCATAGACCAGCAGCGCTTCAGGTACTGGAATTTCAGTGAGAAAAAACTTCCGAAAAATGCTGTTCTGCTAAACCCCGTTTCTGCCAGCAGTTACCGGGTGACTGTTCAGCTCCTTTCCTCCGCCCTTCTGGGGCTGCTTCTGCTGATTATTCTGCTGATCCGTCAGTCATGGCTACTCAATAAATCCACAGGCCATCTCTCCCGTCAGAAAAATGAGTTGTATACAACTCTCAGCTCCATCGGTGATGCGGTCATCTCAACTGATGGTGAGTCCCGTATTGTATTTATGAATAAAGTTGCCCAGACAATGACAGGCTGGACCCTTGAAGAAGCCGGAGGCCGCCCGGTTTCAGATATTCTTCAACTGGAGAACGGCTTCAGCGGCGAGGCTGTGGACAACCCGGTTAAACAGGTTCTGGAAAAGAATGACCGGGTTTTTATGGATGCCAATACGGTGCTTATCAGCAGAAAGGGGCAGAAATTTCATATTTCCGACAGTGCCTCTCCTATCAGGGATCCCAGGGATGAGACACTTATCGGGGTTATTATCGTATTCCGCGATATAACAGATACGGAGAAAATCCAGCAGGTTCTGCAGAACGAACAGCGGCGTCTGCGGGATGCTCAGGCTATGGCTATGGTGGGAAACTGGGAATATGATCCCCATAAGGATGCCTACTGGTACTCCCGGGAGGTGTATACCCTCGTTTCTGTGGATCCGAAAACCTCCGATCCCCCTCCGGTTCTTGATTTTATGATGAAAATCTTTCCTTCCTGGGCCAAGGGCAGTGATCTCCCGGATGAATTGAAACAGTCCTACAGCCGTGTGAAATCCATCATGACGGTTCCGGGAGAGAATGGGGAGAACCGGATACTCCATCTGATTGCCCGGCAGGCAGAGAATCCTGAAACCGGTAAGCTTATTGTAACCGGTATTATTCAGGACTTCTCTGAACTCTCTCAGACCAGAGCCGCTCTCAAAGCCAGCCAGGATCAGCTGCGGCAGGCTGCCAGAATGGAGGCTGTGGGTAAACTGGCCGGGGGAATCTCCCACGAGTTCAACAATCTGCTGCAGATTATACTCGGATACAGTCAGTTATTAAGAGACGAGTGCTCCGGAAAGCCGGAAATGGAGTATGTGGAGCCCATAATCAAAACCGCTGCCAGTGCCCGGAATCTGACCCGTCAGCTCCTTTTGTTCAGCCGGACCGAACAGATGAATATGGAGACATTTTCCATGTCTTCCCTGATTCATAACCTTCTTCCCATACTGGGACGTCTTCTGGAAGAGAATATTGAACTGGAATCCAGCCTTGAGGGGGATGAGGACTGGGTTTATGCCGATAAACGGCAGATCGAACAGGTGCTGATCAATCTGAGCCTCAACTCCAGGGATGCCATGGAGGGCGGGGGAGTTCTCCGTATTTCCCAGTCCATACATATGGCCTCCCATTCTTTTCCCGGTCTTGATGGGTCAATACCCGCCGGTGAGTATGTGGAGCTAACAGTACAGGACAGCGGAACAGGGATAAATGAGGATATCCTGCCCCGGATATTTGATCCCTTTTTTACAACCAAAGACAAAGACAAGGGGACTGGCCTGGGGCTGTCCATCGTGTATGGAATCATCAGTCAGCATAAGGGGTATCTGAATATTGAAACAGACCGCAGCAGGGGAACCTCATTTCATGTGTATCTGCCGCGAACCGGCAGCGGAAATGCGGCAGGTCCCGAGGTCGAGACAGCCGGACAGGAAGAGACTCATGAAAACAAGGGCCTTATCTATATGGCTGAAGATGATCCCATGGTAAGGCAGCTGGCAGAAACCATGCTCAGAAAGAACGGTTTTGAAATCAAAAGCTTTGTCAATGGAAGCGAACTGATCAAAAATCTTAAGAAAGAACATCCCCCCAGGGACAGTATCAGGCTGTTCCTCCTGGATGTTATAATGCCTGAAATGGGCGGGGAACAGGCCTTTCAGTCTCTCAGATCTCTGGGGTATGATGTTCCGGTTCTTTTTATGAGCGGTTATACTGAGGAGCGGCTGAAGAATATTGCAGAATTGAAAAATGCCTCTTTGATTCATAAGCCCTTTACAATGAAGGATCTTATTGAGAAGATTCAGTCCTTCTGAGCCATTGCAGATACTAAAGGGCAAAACAGATAAAATTGGATACAATCCCGGAGTCAGATGCCGGGAAATGGAGAGTCTATGGGACGGGTTGTCACATCCTATCACAGCATTATGGAAAGTATGAAAACGGCTGACGGTACTTTATATGTCAGCAGATCCAATAAACGGATCGGACAGCTGGAAGAAGAAGCCGGACGGCGGGGAATACCCGTGGAGACAATTACTCCGGTGGAAATGGATAATATGAGCGGCTCCGACGGCCATAAAGGCTCTGTATTTGTTCAAAAGTCAAGCCCTGCTGACAAAAGCGGTTCAGCTACGCGTTTCAAGGATCTTAAAGCTTTTATCAATGCCCGGGAGGGGGATGATCAGCTTCTGGTTCTCCTTCTGGACGGTATAACCGACCCCCACAATCTGGGAGCCATTCTCCGGTCTGCCGATCAGTTTTCCGTGGATCTTATTCTTCTGCCGGCCAACAGATCAGCCTCTATCAATTCCACCGTCGCCAAAGTGTCTGTAGGGGCTCATGCCTGGGTTCCCACCCTTCAGATCAGCAATGCCGCCCGGTCTCTCGACGCTTTAAAGGATGCGGGATTCTGGATTTACGGGGCCGATATGGGCGGCTCCACAGCTGCTCAGACGGATTTACGCGGCCGCACCTGCATCGTTATGGGTTCTGAAGGAAAGGGAATTTCCCGTCTTCTCAAGGATAAATGCGACACCATGGTCAGTATTCCCATGAATGGTCATGTGGACTCACTGAATGTTTCGGTTGCCGCGGGAATCCTAATGTATGAGGTCATCCGCCAGAGAAATTGACAGGCGCTCCAGACCTTCCCGGAGCAGAGACCGGGGACAGCCGTAGTTAAGTCTGAAGAATCCTTCTCCCCCCTGTCCGAACCAGGTGCCTTCCACAAGGGCTATTTTTCCCTTTTCCTGAAGACGGTCCTGTATTTCCCTGTGGCTCAGACCAAGCTCCCGAAAATCGATCCATCCAATAAATCCGGCATCCGGTTTCATCAGTTTGACTCCGGGAAGATTCTTTGCCAGGTAGTCCTCAATGAAGGCGATGTTTTCCCGTAAATAGATTTTCAGGGCAATCAGCCATTCGGCTCCCTCGTTGTAGACTGCTTCTCCAATGGCCAGGGCCAGGGCCGATCCTTCCTGAATGCTGAATGCCAGCTGCCCGTCTATGTAGGTTTGCCTTCTCTTCTGAGAACCGAACACCGCAACAGAGAGTTTCTCGCCGGCAATATTAAAGGTTTTGGAGGGAGCCATCAGGGTCATCGAGTTTTCCGCGGCAATATCGGAGAGAGAGGCAAAGGGAATATGAGGGCGCTCACCCAGAACAAGGTCGGCATGGATTTCGTCGGATATGACAAATACATCATTTCGGACACAGATATCCGATACCTTTTCCAGTTCTTCTTTCGTCCAGACTCTGCCCCCCGGATTGTGGGGGCTGCAGAGAAGAAGAAGAGAACAGTCGGGACGGGATGCCTTTTCTTCCAGATCTTCAAAATCCATGGCATACCGGGCGCCGTCCATTACCAGTTCGTTGACAAGCGGATTTCTGTGATTCCGGATGATCATATTCCGGAAGGGCTGGTAGACCGGTTCCTGGAGAATTACAGAATCACCGGGTTCGGTAAAAAGGTGGACCCCCAGACTCATGGCACTCACAATACCGGGGGTAAAACAGATCTTGCTGAGAGGAACATCCCAGTTGTGTTCGGCCTCAGCCCATTTCTGCCAGGCTTTCAGAAAGCCTCTGTCACTGGCCGGATAGCCGAATACCCCATGGTCCGCCCGGGATTTCAGGGTTTCTGTTACAATCAGGGGAGAGGCAAAGTCCATATCCGCTACCCAGAAGGGAAGCATATCTTCATTGCCGAAACGCGCTTTGAGAACCTTTTCATCCCATTTGGCGGCATTGCTGTTTTTTCTGTCAATTATTTTGTCAAAGTCCATTTGAATCTCCCCTGTATCAGTACTGTCGTTTTCAGACAGGTCCTACAGATAACTTTGTATTATGCTGATTCCGACCATGGCTGTTATGGCGGCCAGTGCTGTACTGATCATGACGATCAGAGCCGCCAGGTCTCCGTCATTTCCCATGGATTCCGCCATAATATGGCTGGAGACAGCCGCCGGAGCTCCGCATATGAGGAATACCATTCCCAGTTCTTCCTGTCTGTACCCTAAAGTATAGAAAAGAATTACCGCTGCAACAGGTAAAATCAGAATTTTTATGAGTGAAGATATCAGAGCCAGTTTCCCCTTGTCTTTCAGGCCCTGGGCTGTCAGGGAAGCCCCGATGTTGATGAGTGCCAGAGGCAGGGCCAGGTCAGCCAGATAACCCAGGAGTTTACCCAGAGCCGGGGGAACGGGGATCCGGAACAGGGAAAAAATCATACCCGCCACAACACAGAGAATAATGGGATTGGTAATAATGCCTTTCAGGGAGCGGAGAAGCCCTTCGGTGCTCAGTCCATGGAGGGGAAGGGTGAGTACAATGACTGCCAGAATATTGAAAAGGGGAAGCATAAAGGCAAGAATCATTGCTGCTCTGGCGGCCATGGCTTCGCCGTACAGATTCATGACCAGGGCTATGGCTATAATAACGATATTTCCCCGGAAAGAGCCCTGTATAAAAGCCCCTTTTTGGGTAGGGTCTTTGAATTTCAGACTGATCAGCGTGGAAAGACCGGCTGTCAGCAGGGTAAGAACGGCAATAATGATGATTTCATTCAGGAAGAAGACTTCAGAAAAATCCAGAACGGCTATTTTGGAGAAACCCAGAGCCGGCAGAGCCAGTTTGAAACTGAGAGCAGAGGCACTCTTGCTGAACTCAGAGCCTATGACAGAACGCCTTTTCAAAACGGCACCGATGACGATCAGCAGAAATACGGGAAACACACCCTGGAAAACAAAAAAAAGTACACTCATAGCCTGTATTTGTAGCATTTGCCCGGCATCAGGTAAAGCAATTCAGTGATGCAAAATTATCAACGCCAAATATTATGACAAAAATGCCGGATGTGTAGACTTCCCTTACTGGATTGATATAGTATTTGTGCTAACCAATTTATTTTTTAAAGGCAGAATCCCTTATGAAAGGGACTGCCCATTATAAGGAGTACTCAATGAGTTACGATCACAGGAAGTATAAACCCTTCCCCCCAGTTCAATTGCCTGACCGGACATGGCCTGAAAAGACCATTACACAAGCACCCATCTGGTGCAGCGTCGACCTACGAGACGGAAACCAGGCCCTTCCCATTCCCATGAGTGTGGAAGAAAAACTGGAACTATTTGATCTACTCCTAAAAATTGGTTTTAAAGAAATTGAGATCGGATTCCCCTCCGCATC
Source organism: Spirochaetales bacterium (assembly GCA_028532905.1). Taxonomy (GTDB): domain Bacteria; phylum Spirochaetota; class Spirochaetia; order DSM-2461; family DSM-2461; genus Oceanispirochaeta. The sequence continues at coordinate 12,730 of JAQQAM010000217.1, read as the reverse complement.
TCAGACAGAGTTTGACTATCTCAGAACCCTGATCGACCGGAATCTGATTCCCGACGATGTCACCATACAGCTTCTGACCCAGTCCAGAGAGCACCTGATCCGCCGTTCCTTCGAGGCTATTAAAGGTTGTAAGAATGTTGTTATGCATTTTTACAATTCCACCTCTACCGTACAGCGGGACGTTGTGTTCAAGAAAGACAGGAAGGAGATTGTTGATATTGCCGTTGCAGGGGCAAAGCTGATCAAGGAAATCGCCGCCGATTACCCGGATACCAATATCCGCTATGAATACAGCCCTGAAAGTTTTACAGGAACCGAGCTGGATTTTGCTCTGGAAATTTGTGAAGCCGTTATGGATGTTCTGGAACCCACTCCCGAGAATAAACTGATTCTCAATCTGCCGGCCACTGTTGAAATGCACACCCCCAATGTTCACGCCGACCAGATCGAATGGTTCTGCCGGAACATCAAGAACAGGGACTCTGTTCTGATCAGTCTCCATACTCACAACGACAGAGGAACCGGCGTGGCTGCTGCCGAGCTGGCAGTGCTTGCAGGTGCCGACCGTGTGGAAGGAACCCTCTTCGGGAACGGAGAAAGAACCGGAAATACCGACCTGATTACCATGGCTCTGAATATGTATTCCCAGGGAATCGATACAGGTCTGGATTTTTCAGATATCAACAAAATTATTGAGATCTATAAACGATGCACCAGGATGAACGTTCATGAGCGTCATCCCTATGTGGGTGAGCTTGTGTACACAGCCTTTTCCGGCTCCCATCAGGATGCCATCAAGAAAGGTCTGGATAACTACAAGGCTATCAAGGCAGACTTCTGGGATATTCCCTACCTGCCTCTTGATCCGGCAGATCTGGGACGGGAGTATGAAGCGATTATCCGCATCAACAGTCAGTCCGGAAAGGGCGGTGTGGCCTATATTCTGGATTCCCAGTTCGGTTACAAACTGCCCAAAGCCATGCATCCCGAGTTTTCCAGAAAGATCCAGAAGATTACCGACGATACCGGTAAGGAGCTGAAAGGGCAGGAGATCTTTGATGTTTTCAGCAAAGAATACCTGGAAGTGAATGCTCCCTGGTCTCTTATGAACTACGAGATCAATGCCCGTCTGGATGTGGATGCCGATGGTCAGGAGAAGCACAATGTGGGCATCAGCTGTACTCTGAAATACAAAGGTGAGGAGCTGAAAATCACGGGCCACGGAAACGGACCCATCGATGCCTTCTTCCATGCCCTCCAGTCTACAGACGCTCCCAAGGTCCATTTCCTTTCCTATGATGAGCATGCCTTGAGCGAAGGTGCCGATTCTCAGGCGGTCTGCTATATACAGGCAGCCGACAGCAAGGGACGCTCTATTTACGGTGTGGGTGTGGACAACAGCATCAATGCAGCCTCACTGAAAGCTCTCCTCTGTGCTCTGAACAGAATTGAAGCCCAGGGCTGATCTTTACTTGTTAATTCATACCTGCCGGGATATACCGGCAGGTTTTCACATTTCAATAATGATGAGCCCTCAGGGGCTCTGAACACTGCAATACAGGAGAATTATATGTCAATGAAAGTAGCTGTCCTTCCCGGTGACGGAATCGGACCAGAAGTAATGGACTCCGCTCTGGAAGTCCTTGCCAAAGTGGAAGAAAAATTCGGTTTCAAACTGGAACTGACCAACGGTCTGATCGGCGGATGTGCCTATGATGAGACAGGTTCTCCCCTGCCTGAAGAAACAAAAAAAATCTGCCAGGAAGCGGATGCCGTCCTTCTGGGGTCCATCGGCGGACCCAAATGGGACGGTCTGCCCCCTGAAAAAACTCCCGAACTGGGCGGACTTCTGGCTTTAAGAAAAATGCTCAAACTTTACGCCAACCTCAGACCGGCGGTTATTTATGAAGAGCTCAAAGCCATGAGCCCCCTTTCCGAAAAGGTCCTTTCTGAAAAAGTGGATCTTCTCACTGTCAGAGAGCTGGCCCACGGCATCTACTTCGGCGAACCCAAAGAGCTTACAGACACTATGGGTCTGGATACCATGGTCTACACAAAGGAGCAGGTGCAGAGAATTGCCAAACAGGGTTTTGAAGCGGCTCAGCGCCGGAACAAAAAACTCTGCTCTGTAGACAAAGCCAATGTCCTTTCCTCATCCAAGCTCTGGAGAAAGGTTGTTACAGAAATGGCTGCCGACTACCCGGATGTGGAACTGAGCCATATGTATGTGGACAACGCGGCCATGCAGCTGATGCTCAACCCCCTGCAGTTTGATGTTATTGTGACTTCAAACCTTTTTGGAGATATCCTCTCTGATGAGTCTGCCGCTATCTGCGGTTCTCTGGGCATGCTCCCCTCCGCCTCTCTGGGTGAGGAAATCAGCCTCTTTGAACCCTCCGGAGGCTCTGCTCCCGATATCGCCGGCAAAGGCATTGCCAACCCCATCGCCCAGATTCTCTCCCTGGCCATGATGCTGGAGATCTCCTTTGATCTGACTGAAGCGGCCTCTGCCATCCGCAGTGCCGTTGATGCCTGCGTGAAAGGGGGCATCAGAACCGGAGACATCATCGATCCGGGTATGAAACCCGTCTCCACCAAAGAGATGACCGAAGCGATTATCAGCAGAATCTGATTTTTATCGTCCCATCCCAATTATATCAAAAGCCGCCTGGAGTGATCCGGCGGCTTTTTGGGTTATGGGGAGTAAGGAATTATTTAAATTGACTAGTTTCGGTATAAGAGAATTAAAATTCTTTTCTTGCAGGTTATTCCAGTACAGAAGAATTATTGTGTTTTTCTATTTTGTGATATATAATTCCATTGTAGGGGAACTATTTCAAATTTCATTGCATTAGTTCTACTATATGAGAATTAAGGTGTTGAGATGAAAAAACGGGAACTGTATGAATTGTTATTGGAACGGTTTATTGATACTCCTCTTGTAAAGATCATAATCGGGATCAGAAGAAGTGGGAAATCCTACCTCCTTAGACTGCTTGAACAGGACCTGCTGAGTAAAGGTGTAAAGCAGAGCAATATTCTGAGGATGGATTTTGAATCTCTTTCTATAAAAGAATACAGTAATTATAAATCCTTATATGATTATGTCAGAAATAAAGCAGAATCAGTTTCCGGTAAAATCTATATCCTGATCGATGAAATACAGGAAGTCTCCGGTTGGGAAAAGGCCATCCGCTCATTTCTTGTTGATTTGGATTGCGATATATATTTAACCGGATCCAACGCCCATCTCCTTTCCGGTGAACTGGCCACTTATCTGGCCGGTCGTTTTGTTGAAATCCCGTTATACACACTTTCATTTCTTGAATATATGACATTCAATAATATTGACAAGAATAAGAGTGGAAACCGGGAAGAGGCCTTTTTGTCCTGGTTGAAACAGGGTGGATTCCCCGGACTTTATCATTTGCCTGCAGATGATGAAGTCATAAGGCAGTATATTTTAGGAATTTACAACTCCGTTGTTTTAAAGGATGTAATACAGAGGTTCGGTATTAGAGATTCGGAGCTGTTGGAAAGAATCTTCCTTTATATTCTTGATAATGTCGGACAGCTTTTCAGTGGGAAGAAAATTGCAGACTATCTGAAAAACCAGGGACACAAAATCAGTGTGGAAACTGTATACAGTCACCTGAAGGCACTGGAGAATGGCATGATTATTCATTCGGCCCGGCGCTATGATATTAAAGGCAAGAAGTATCTGCAGAGGCTGGAAAAGTATTTTGTTGCTGATCTGGGGTTGCGTTATGCTCTTATTGGTTATAGAGATAATGATATTTCACAGCTTCTGGAAAATATCATTTACATGGAATTAAGGAGGAGAGGATTTTCTGTCTGTGTAGGGAAAGAGGGTGAATATGAAGTTGATTTTATTGCCGAGAAGCAGGACCAGAAAGTATATATTCAGGTCTGCTACCTGCTGGCAACGGAAGAGGTTATTGAACGGGAATACCACCCCCTGAAAGTTATCAAAGATAACCACAGAAAAATCGTCATTTCCATGGACAAAATTCCCATTGGACTAGGCGACGGAATCGAATGGATGAACTGTGAGGATTTTCTTTGTTCAGGTTCTTTCTGAGCAAAGGGGCACAATCATTAAGTATATCACTGTAAAGATGAGAACGCTGATTGAGGTGATACGGCGGCTTTAATTTTATCAGTTATAATAACCAAGAAAACTTGCCGAATCCACACGATCTGATACAGAGTCATAAACTTCCAGATTGAAGCTGTAATTTCCATCAGGGATTGCTCCCCATGGACCTGATTTTGCAAATGTCATTTCAACATAGCCATCAGACTCTTGCACATTACATCCTGTTCCATCAACTCCCTGAAATTCATAATCAACACCAAAAGTCCATGTTGTAGCACCATCATGGCTTGCGACTAATTGGTGATAATGTGTACCTCCATCCTGTTCCACATTAAATATATATTGAACTGGAAAACCAGAGGCATTAAATGTTGCCGCATCTGCCAATAATAACAAAATGTAAATATTGGCTGAGTCCTGTTTTATATAGATACTTTCAATATTGGTGTTGGATTCTGAAAGTTCAAGATCATCTGTAGAAAAGTCTCGGAACCATGCGCCTGTTTCCGTCCAGATAGATAGATCACTATTACTTCCATCGATATTAAGTGCTGATGAGGGAGCTTTAAACTGTAATAAAGGTAGATCAAAACTCGGCTCCTGCGCACTGCTGTCTTTTACACGTATTATGAGTTCACTAGTTTCATCCAGATTGTCGCCGCCACCATCCGTATACAAATACTCATAGTATTTTAACCATGTACCAGTATTAAATCGTAATTCATTGTCATATGCATAATCCCAATAGTGTCGTTTTGATATTGCATACTCCATACTGTTGCTATTGGGATCTATACCAGCAAAACGGATAGCTGGATCCGGAATATTTCCTTCTGCTACATCCGGCTCGTCTCCCCAGTAATCAAAATTACCCCAAACCCCGTAAACTCCTGATGAAATTTGGTTTTGGATATCCCCTTCCCAACTATGGGAAATATTAAATTGAATATTGTATTCATCGCCCGAGAAACTATTATGTAATTCAATTCCTGTTGTAGAAAGAGGAGCTCCATCAATTGTTGAATAATAAAAATAGATATTCTCTACATCCTGAACCATCTTTATTTCGTAAAGATCACTTCCTGCTATCAGGTCGTCTCCACTACTTGCTAACTCACCTGTGTTATCTGTACGGATTACCGGCACATCATCCCAGTCGGAGGTATCTCCGTCTATCTGCATGGTCCTGTATTCCAGAGTGATCCCATCTGTGGAGTCAGGATCATAAGGATTGTCGTAAACGTGCTCCTCGTATAAAAAACAGGAGCTGAGAAGGAGTGGGATAATAAGAATAACCGACGTGTACAGAAGGGTTTTCATACCGAATATTATACACCTGTTTTTCATTATTTGTTAAGAGTTTGCCGGAAAGGGGTTGGAGGGGAGCGTCAGCTGATCCTTTCCGGCGGGCCCGAGGACCGACGGGAAGAGCCGGAGCGGCAGCGGAGCCCCGGAAGACCCGGCCCTCCCGGCGGAGACGGGAGGGATTCCGCCGGAATGATGAGGAGGGTGTTAGAGCTCTGTTCAGCTTGTATGAGAGAGGGGGTAGAAAATTAAGATTTATTAATAATGGACTATTCTTTTTGACACTCCCTAGGGATGCTATCTATTGTATGCCATGGACCAACTAGACGAATTAGAAGCAATTGGCGTCCGGATACTCCGGGAAGCCTACTCGAATTTCAAGAACCTGTGCATGCTCTGGTCAATCGGCAAAGACAGTACGGTTCTTCTTTGGCTGGCCCGTAAAGCATTTTACGGTCATGTTCCCTTTCCCCTGGTACACATCGATACGAGTTACAAAATACCTGAGATGATCGAGTACCGGGACAAGCTGACCCGGGAGTGGAATCTCCCCATGGTGTACGGTCAGAATGTTGATGCGATCAATGCAAAACAGACCTTCCCCGACGGGAATGTTGACCGGCTTACCTGCTGCCGGCTGCTGAAGGCGGAAGCGTTGAAAAACACTCTGAACGGCAGCTGGACCCGCTACCGCTTCAACCACAAGACAGATCAGTACGAGGTGGACACGGATACGGAAATGTACACCGGTGTCATCGTAGGGGTCCGTGCGGATGAAGAGGGTTCCCGTTCCAAGGAGCGTTACTTCAGCCCCCGGGACAAGGAGAATATCTGGGATGTGGGGGATCAGCCCCCTGAGTTCTGGAATCAGTTCAAGACCGATTTCGCTCCGGGGTCCCATGTGCGGATTCATCCCCTTCTGGACTGGACGGAGACCAATATCTGGGAGTATATCGAGCGGGAGAAAATCCCCACAGTTAGCCTTTATTACAACCAGGGCAGCGGCGAGAGATACAGGTCGCTGGGCTGCGGTCCCTGTACAACTGCGGTACAGTCAGACGCTCATAATGTGCGTGAAATCATTGAAGAACTGCAGACCGGTAAGTTTGCCAATATTGCCGAGAGGTCCGGGCGTGCCCAGGACAAGGATGACGGCGGCGGTCTGGAAACCTTAAGACGGGACGGGTACATGTAATGCAGCAGCGCGAACAGATGAATATAGTTTTTACCGGTCATGTGGATCATGGAAAATCCACCGTTGTAGGACGTCTTCTGGCGGATACAGGCAGTCTTCCCGATGGAAAGCTGGAGCAGATCCGCAAGGACTGTGAGCGGAACTCAAAACCCTTTGAGTACGCCTTTTTACTGGATGCCCTGAAGGATGAACAGTCCCAGGGAATTACCATTGATGCGGCCCGTGTGTTTTTCAAATCGGAGAAGCGGGATTATATTATTATTGACGCTCCCGGTCATATCGAGTTTCTGAAGAATATGATTACCGGTGCGGCCCGGGCGGAATGCGCCTTTCTCTGTATTGATGCAGAGGAGGGAATTCAGGAGAACTCACGGCGTCACGGCTACCTTCTGTCCATGCTGGGCATCCGGCAGGTCTGTGTTGTTGTGAACAAAATGGACCTGGTGGATTACAATCAGCAGGTCTACAACAAGATCGTCCGGAAGTTTACACGCTTTCTCCGGTCCATCAATCTGCACGATGTGGAGTTTGTTCCTGTCAGCGGCCGGGAGGGAGACATGGTCTACCACCGTCAGGACAGAATGAACTGGTGGAAGGGACCCACGGTACTGGATATTCTGGATAACTTTAAAAAGGCTGAAACTCTGGAAAAACTTCCTTTGAGAATGCCTGTTACCGATATCTACAAGTTTACCAACTACGGCGACAGCCGCCGGATCATTGCCGGAACAGTGGAGACCGGTTCCTTTAAGAAAGGGGATGAGATTATCTTCTATCCTTCAGGAAAGAAGAGCCGGGTTAAAACCATTGAGAGCTTTAATACTCCAGAGAAAACAGAAGCCTATGCAGGTATGGCCACCGGCTTTACCATGGAAGAGCAGATTTATCTGACCCGGGGGGCTCTGGCCTGCCGGAGTGACGAAATGCCTCCCAAGGTGGGGAACTGTCTGAAGGTCAGCCTTTTCTGGCTGGGACGGGAGCCTCTGGTGATCGGGAAGGAGTACTATCTTAAAACCGGTACCTCCAAGGTCCGCTGCCAGCTGTCGGAAATTGTACAGGTCATTGATGCCTCCTCACTGGATTCCCAGAACAAGAAGCAGCAGGTGGAGCGCCATGAGGTGGCGGACTGTGTGTTTACTCTCCAGAAGGCTATTGCTTTTGACCTTGTTATGGATCTGCCCCAGACCAGCCGTTTTGTTCTTGTGGACGAGTATGAGATTGCCGGCGGCGGTATTATCCGTGATGTGGATGACCACAGACAATCCGAGTATGGTGAAAAGCTTGTCAAACGGCAGCTGGAGTGGGAAAACGGTATTGTCACCGAGCTGGACCGGATGCAGCAGAATCAGCAGAGACCGGCTCTGATCCTGGTAACAGGTGAGCTGGGAGGCGGTAAAAAGGAATTTGCAGAGCACCTTGAGAAAAAACTCTTTGACCTGAAAAAGAATGTTTACTATTTGGGTTATCGAAGTCTGCAATTCGGTTTAGACTCTGACCTCAGGGACGGCCGCCAGTTCAGAAGAACCCAGGTGATCAGAGAGGAACATATCAGGCGTATTTCCGAAATATCCCATATTATGATGGATGCGGGTATGTTCTTTATTGTCAAAATTGACAAACTCACCTATGAAGAGAGAGATCTGATACAGCTTCTGATCGGTTCCTCCCGGCTCAAGACAGTCTGGGTGGGTAAAGAGATCACCACAGATATCGTTCCCGACTGGCATGTGAAACGGCCCGAAGCGGTGGTGGAGCATATGGAGCAGGTAAATAAAATCATGGAAGACTGGGAACTGATGGGAGACATTAAATGAGTGGTAAAAAGGACGGAAGTCATTACAAACTGAAAGCCATGTGCTGCGGAAAAACCCTTGAGGACACAGGGACTCTTCTCTCCTGTCCCGACTGCAGTGAACCTCATTTTCTGAGGGCCGATTATGCAGCGGTCAAGCTGGAGGCCGGTCCCTTGGAAGAAGGACTCTACCGTTTTTCAGACTGGTTGCCCATACAGCGGGAGCTGAAGGGCTCCGCCTCTCCTGTTACCTATAAAAGTGAAGCCCTGGCTGCAGAGCTGGGTCTGGAGAACCTGTGGATCACCTTCAACGGTTGGTGGCCTGCAAAGGGTGCGGCCATGAAGACGGGAACCTTCAAAGAGTGCGAAGCCTATTCAGTCTGTGCCCGTATTCCTGATCATACAGGCAAGGTTCTGGTTGTGGCTTCCGCCGGAAATACAGCCCGGGCCTTTATCCGGGTCTGCTCTGAGAATAATATTCCTCTGGTGGTTGTGGTTCCCGAAGACAATCTGAATGCCCTGTGGTCTGATGAGGGCCGGGCGGACTGTGTCAAAATTGTGGCCTCCGCATCGGGGTCCGATTATTTTGATGCCATTGCTCTGTCCAACAAGGTCTGTTCGGGTGAGCAGTTTTATCCCGAGGGGGGCGCCAAAAATCCGGCCCGCCGGGACGGTATGGGAACCACTGTTCTCTCTGCGGCCACAGAAATGGGCCGCCTGCCGGATTACTACTTCCAGGCTGTGGGAAGCGGTACGGGAGCCATCGCCGCCTGGGAAGCGGCTTTACGGCTGGAGGCAGACGGCAGCTACGGGGCCAATACCATGAAGCTCATGGTATCCCAGAACGAACCTTTTCAGATAATCTATGACAGCTGGAAGGCCGACAGCCGGCCCCTGGTGGAACTGGATGATGACGCCGCCCGCGAGCAGGCTCATATTATCAATGCCAAGGTTCTTTCCAACAGAAAGCCCCCTTATTCCCTGCCCGGCGGTTTATATGACGCCCTGAAGGCAACCGGGGGAGATGTGATCCTTGCCGACAATGAGGAAGCCGCATCAGCAGGTGCCCTGTTCCTTGAGAAAGAGGGAATTGATATTTCTCCGGCGGCAGCTGTGGCTGTAGCCTCTCTGGTGAAGGCTGTCAAAGCCGGCCGTGTGGAGACCGATGCAGCGATTATGCTGAACATTACAGGAGGGGGCATGGAGCTCTTTAAGAAAGAGCACACCACCGGTCCCTCCAAAGCGGATCTTGTTTTTTCTGCAGATGCCGATGCGGCGGATGTGATTGAACAGGTTGGTAAACTGTTTTAATATCCCGATGCCCCCTGAAAGGGGCTTTCGGTGTGAATAAAAAAGAAACATAAAGAATCTAGTCCATATTGAGGAGCAAAAACAATGGAAGATATTTTTGATAAGTGTAAGACCGATGCCGGTTATTTCGGTCAGTTCAGAAAGATGGGAGAACGGGATCTGACAAGACCCACCATGGACCCCAAACCCGGCAAGAGAATGACCTACAACGGCAATGAAGTTGTCATGTGGTCAGTGAACAACTACATCGGTCTGGCTGAAAACGAAGAGATCAAGGCTGTTGCTGCCGAAGCTCTGGCTGAGTACGGAACGTCCGCCCCCATGGGTTCCAGAATGATGAGCGGTAACACCCAGTTCCACCAGGATCTGGAAAAGAAGCTGGCTGCCTGGTCTCAGAAGGAAGCGGCCTACCTGTTCAACTTCGGCTATATGGGTGTACTGGGAATCATCTCCTCCCTCTGCGGCCCCAAAGATACGGTTATTGTAGACAGACTGGCTCACGCCTGTATTCTGGATGCCGCCGGTATGGCCAAGGCTTCCGGTTCCACCATCCGCTATTTCAAGCACAACAATATGAAGGATCTGGAAAATGTTCTTCAGCAGGTAAATGCCAAAAGAGAAGGGGGAGTCATCATCCTGATCGAAGGTGTATACGGTATGACCGGAGACCTGGCGGATCTGCCCGGAATCTGTGAGCTGAAAGACAAATACAATGCCCGTCTGTTTATCGACGATGCCCATGGTGTGGGTGTTGTGGGAGAGCAGGGCCGGGGTGCCGGAGATTATCTGGGTGTTCAGGACAAGATTGACCTCTACTTCGGTACATTTGCCAAGTCTTTTGCCTCTATCGGTGGATTTGTAGCTGCCGATCAGGATGTTATCGACTGGATCGCCTTTAATGCCCGAACCCAGGTATTTGCCAAGAGCCTCCCCATGGTCTATGTCAAAGCCCTGGACAAGACTCTGGATCTGATCATCGAAGGAGAAGACCGCAGAAAGAAAATGTGGGAAAACTCCAACAAACTGAAAGAGGGACTCAAGGAGCTGGGATACTACATCGGCCCCGGTGAATCTCCCATCTGTTCTGTTTTCACTCCCACCGGAAGTGATGATGTAAACGGCGTGGGTGCCCGGATGGTTAAATACCTGCGATCCAAAAACATTTTTGTTACCGCAGTTGTCTATCCTGTCATTCCTCCCGGACTCTGTATGTTCAGAATGATCCCCACCACGTCCCATACGGATGCGGAAATTCAGCAGACCATTGAAGCCTTTAGAGATATGAAGAAGGATATGGACCTGATGGACTCTGTGACCGATGACGATATCGCCAAGATCACCAAGGTCTACAGAAACGTAAAGAAGTAATATGAAAGACAGAATTCCCGGCTGGCAGAAAGAGCTGGCCGGCAGGGAGCCTCAGGAGGTTATTGCCTGGGCTCTGAATACATTTAATACGGACAGGATCTGTCAGTCCTCCAGTCTCGGACTGGAGGATATGGTCATCACCGATATGATCCGGAAAATCTCATCAGACTGTGAAATCTTCACCCTGGATACGGGGCGTCTGTTTCAGGAGAGCTATGATCTTCTGGAGGAAGCCCGGATCAGGTGGAAGAAGCCTTTTACGGTTTATTTCCCTGACAGCGGGGCGGTGGAGGAGCTGATGGGCACAAAAGGGCCCAACTCCTTCTACTACAGTCTGGAAAACAGGAAAGAGTGCTGCCGCATTCGGAAAATTGACCCCTTGAAGAGGGCTCTGGACACTCAGGATGCCTGGATCTGCGGCCTCAGACGGGATCAGTCGGTCACCCGCGGCGCTGTTGAACCTGTGGAATGGGATGAGGCCTTCGGCCTGGTGAAGATCAATCCTCTGGCCTTCTGGAGCGAGGAGCAGTGCAAGGAGTATATCAAAGAGAACTCCGTGCCCGTCCACAGCCTCCACAAGAAAGGGTTCCCTTCCATAGGCTGCGCCCCCTGTACCCGTGCGGTCAAAGAGGGCGAAGATATCCGCAGCGGCCGCTGGTGGTGGGAAAACCCCGAAAGCAAGGAGTGCGGTCTTCATAAGAAAGATTGATTCTGCGGATTAAAATAACTATTATGTTTAAGAAAGGGATTGTCTCATGGAAATGGGGCAGTCCCTTTTTTATATTTAAGAATATCAGTTTTTGAACTGGATTCATTTTCATATTATGATTTCTGTAACTGTTCATTCTTTGACGGCGGGAGGATATGGCTTTGCTTATAGATGCGGGTATGACAATTATTCTGGCTTTTCCGGTTCTTTTTGCCGGGGGCTGGCTGAACCGGAAAATCCCTTTTCTGAATAAATTCCATATTCCCGAAGCCATAAGCGGGGGGCTCCTCTTTTCTGTACTTCTTATTGCGGTAGAACTCATCTTCAATACAGACATTGATTTCAATGATGAGCTGAAGAATCTTCTGCTTCTCGGTTTCTTTTCAACCATAGGACTGTCCTCCAGTATTTCAAAGCTGATCGCCGGGGGCAGGAGTATTCTGTTTCTGCTTTTCCTGGCTGCTGTGTACCTCTTTCTGCAGAATTTTGTGGGAGTCGGCATTGCTCTGGCCTTCGGGGTCAATCCTGTTGCCGGCCTGATTGGAGGCAGCATTTCTCTGACAGGAGGTCATGGTACCGCTATGGCCTGGTCCACAGTGTTTGAACAGGAGTACGGCATGCCCGCCTCCCATGTGTTCGGGGCTGTGGCCGCTACCTTCGGTCTTATTCTGGGGGGACTGGCAGGAGGTCCGGTGGGTACTTATCTGATCCGGAAAAACGGGCTTTCCGGCAGTCATGATGAGGTTCAGACCGTCGGACTGGGTGACAGCTTCCGGGAGGAAAAATCAATTGACTATAATTCACTCCTTTCCAGTCTCTTTCTTGTGGCCCTTACGGCGAGTGCCGGCAGCTGGCTGGGAGACATGGGTAAAGGAGCCGGTCTGCATATTCCCCCCTTTGTCTTCTGTCTGATTCTGGGTATTCTCATCA
>JAQQAM010000216.1 GCA_028532905.1 Spirochaetales bacterium | reverse complement strand
CGAGAACCGGGCGTGAGCCTCTCAGGCGGGCAGAAGCAGCGAATCGCCATTGCCAGAACTCTGTTGAAAAATCCCCGGATTCTGATTCTGGACGATTCCACTTCCGCCGTGGATGCAGATACGGAAGCTCTGATCAAAAAGGCGATGGATGAGCTGATAACAGGCAGAACCACCTTTATCATCGCCCACAGAATACAGACCCTGAAACAGGCCGATACAATACTGGTTCTGGACAAGGGAAGAATTGTACAACAGGGAAACCATGAACAGCTGATTGCCGTGGATGGTTTTTATCAGGAAGTATTCAATCTGCAGACTCAAATGGAAGAGGAACTGCAGCAGGAACTCCTTACGGCTGCTGCGGGGAGTGCCGCGGCGGAAGGAGAAAAATAAAATGAGTGAACAAATACAAGAAAACGGAACCAACCTGGAAAACAAGGTCTTTACAGGGGAGTTCAAAGGGCAGACATTCAAGCGGATACTCGCGGAAACAGCAAATCACAAAGGGCTGCTTATTGGCTTCCTTCTGTTTATCCTGCTCACCGCCTTTATCGATTCTTTGTCGACATACCTGACTCAGTTTATCATTGATGACGGAATTCTGGGGGGAGATACATCCGCCCTCTGGCGCTTTACCCTTTACCAGATCATCTGTTTCGTGGTGAACGGCGGCAGTATTTTCGGTTTTATCTACTGTGCCGACAGACTGGGACAGTATATACAGTACGAAATGAGAGAAAAGCTCTTCAATCATCTGCAGGACCTTTCTTTCTCATTCTTTGACAAGACCTCTTCCGGCTGGCTTCTGTCCAGGCTGACCAGTGATATCAGAAGGGTCTCGGAGCTCACCAGCTGGATGCTGGTGGATGCGGTCTGGGGGATGTCCAATATTGTGATATCCATCTTTTTCATGGCCATGATTCACTGGAAGCTGGCCCTGATGATGATGGTCATCCTGCCCCTGCTGTCGGTAGCGGCGGTGAAATTCAAGAAACACATCATTCTGGAATACAGAAAGGTCCGGTCCATCAACTCGAAGATCACATCCGCCTACAGCGAAAGCATAAACGGGGTGAGGGTGAATAAATCCCTGACCAGGGAAAAGCGGAATCTGAGGCAGTTCGGAAATCTGTCGGGAGATATGTACAGAGCTTCCTTCAAGGCCGGCTGGCTGTCATCTCTCTTTCTGCCCATTGTACAGCTGATCACCTCTTTTGCCGTGGGTGTTGTCATCCTCTACGGGGGCTGGGAGATCAATCTGGGTGGGATGACCATCGGCGGCCTCAGAGCCTTTGTGGGGTATATTACCTTTATGCTCTGGCCTATTCAGGAAATGGCCCGGGTCTTCAGCGAAATGCAGCAGGCCATTGCCAGTGCGGAACGCTACTTTACCCTTATGGATCTGGATGCCGATATAAAGGACCTTCCCGATGCTCTGGAATCGCCCCGGTTTGAAGGACATGTGGAGTTCAGAAATGTGGATTTTCACTATGTGGAAGATACTCTGATTCTCAAAAACTTCAATCTTACCGTGGAGAGGGGAGAAACCATCGCCATTGTAGGACCTACAGGCGGAGGGAAAACCACACTGGCCAGCCTGGTTTCCCGTTATTATGAACCTGTGGACGGACAGATTCTTCTGGACGGACGGGATTACAGGGACTTTACCCAGAAGGGGCTGCAGTCCCGGATCGGTGTGGTTCTGCAGACGCCCCATCTTTTTTCCGGTACAGTCAGGGAGAACATCCTTTACGGTGCACCGGGAGCCGGTGAAGAGGAGATGCTAGGGGCATCGAAAACAGCCTGTGCCCACCAGATGATCTGCCGTCTGCCCGGAGGGTATGATGAACGTGTGGGGGAAGAGGGTACCCTTCTGTCAGTGGGGCAGAAACAGCTGATCTCCCTTGCCAGAACCATTCTGGCAGATCCTGATATTATCATTATGGATGAAGCCACCAGCTCCATCGATACAATGACCGAACAGGATATTCAGCAGGGAATGGAGAAGCTGATGGAGGGACGGACCAGTTTTATCATTGCCCATAGACTGTCGACCATCAGAAATGCACACAGAATCCTGGTGATCGAAGACGGCAGAATCAAGGAAGAGGGAAATCACAGAGAGCTTCTGGCACTGGGGGGGCACTACCATCATTTGTATACAAGCCAGTTCAGAAAGGATCACTCTTCGGAAATGCTCGGTTAATACAGACAGTTTTACCCCCCGAATGAAAAGTTTGTTGAATAGGGGGGCTCCTGTTTTCTATAATTTGATGCAAACAGTAAACAGGAGTCTCTCTTAATGTACAGACACAGCTTAAGCTTTTACAGACGATATATCTCATACTTTCTGATAACCATGCTTGTGACAATCCTCGTCCTCTTTACCGGTCTGTACATGAACAAGGCTCAGCGGATTCAGGAATTAAAAATCCAGTCTGAAGCACAGATCCGATATCTGGGAAATCTCATTGAAGGTCATTTTCTGTCTGTACAGTCGGATATTCTTTTTCTCCCTGAGTTGAACGAACTGATCCGGTATAAGGATATTCAGAATGATAGTGATAAGAAGTCCATTGAACTGGAATTCCTGAATTTTTCCAGATCCAAAGCGGTTTACGATCAAATCAGATATATTGATGCCAAAGGAATGGAAATTATCAGGGTAAACTACAATACAGGCAGCCCCTATATTGTAGGAGAGTCTGTTCTGCAGGATAAAAGTAACCGGTATTATTTCTCAGAAAGTATCTCTCTGGAGCACGGAAAAATTTATATTTCTCCTCTCGATTTAAACAAGGAGAACGGTCTGATTGAGCAGCCTCTGAAGCCGATGATCCGTTTTGGAACACCCATTGTCAACAGCAGGGGAGATAAAACAGGAGTGCTGATCTTAAACTACCTGGCCGGAGAATTTCTGGAAGAACTGGATTCTGTAACTCTCTCAAGTCCTGGAAACTTTTCCTTGCTGAATGAAGAGGGGTACTGGCTTTCTCAGGATGATCCTGACAGGGAGTGGGGATTTATGTACCCGGAGAAACAGGACTATTCACTCAAAAAGGAGAATCCCGAGCTCTGGACAGAACTCAGGATGGATATTTTTGAACAGATCCTTATAGATGATAAATTATACACCTTTATGGAAATACGACCTCTCGGGGAAATGGGTATTGCTGTAAACAGTCCCCGATGGTATCTGATGAACACAATCTGTTTCAGAGAACTTAAGTTCTCCCGGAAAGACTTGTTTCATAAACTTCTTCTTTATTCGTTTGTTGCCGCAATCTTCTTTGGAATCCTGACGTATTTTCTGGCAGGTGCTGTGGAACAGCGGAATAGACTGAAAGAGGAACTGACCCACTCCGCCCTGTATGATTCTCTGACCGGCCTGGCTAATCGTACACTTCTGCGGACAAGAATTATTCAGCATATAGAAGAGTATAAAAGATACCGTCAGAAATTTGCCGTCATGTTTATTGATCTGGACGGTTTTAAGAAAGTGAACGACACCATGGGGCACGACGCAGGAGATGAGCTTCTGATTATGGTGGCAGAACGCCTGACAGGAACTGTACGGTCCAGTGATACTGTCGCCCGGGTAGGGGGTGATGAATTTGTCATTCTTATGACTCATTTGGAGCAGAGAAACGATTGCAGTATTATCGCTGAAAAAGTTCTGAAATCCCTGGGAAAAGATTTCAGTATCGGGGACAACGTCGCAGAGATCGGAGCCAGTATCGGGGTTGTTTTTGTAAAGGATGAGGATGACCCTCAGATCGATGATCTTCTCAGCCGGGCGGATCAGGCCATGTATGCTGTTAAAAAGATGGGAAAAGGGAATTTTAGGATTGTCTGACTACTCCAGCAGTCTCATGCTGGTGGGGAGCCTGACTGTCTGAACCTCCCCTTTATCTCCCTTTATCCTGTCCAGAAGGAGCTCGGCGGCTTTACTGCCGATGGCTACCATGGGCTGGGCAATGATAATACTGATGCAGGGGAAAAAAGAGGCCAGGGGCAGGTCATCAAAAGATATAATATGAAGACCAGGGAAATCTCTGCCGGCTTCCAGCAGATACCGGGCGGCTCCCAGGTGCATGAAATAATTGGAGATAAAGATATACCCGGGAGGTTCGGGACTTTCCATCAGCTTTTTCATCAGTTCATAACCGCTGTCTTCATGGTAGTCTCCGAAGAGGATCAGATTCCGGTCTATGGCAGTTCCCGTATCACCGCAGGCCTGCATAAAACCGTCATACCGTTCCCGGGCAGAGGTCAGATCCATATCCCCTCCCAGAAATCCGAACCGGGCAGCTCCCTTGTCCACCGCCGACCGGACGGCATCATAGCTTCCCTGAAAGTTATCTGACAGTACTGCATCTGAGCGGAAATCCCTGACCAGACGGTCTACAAGAACAACGGGAGTCTCCCCCATCAGGCGGAAGTGTTTGCCGCTGCTGCTGCCGGGAATGATAATGGTTCCGTCAACGTTTTTCTCTTTCAGCAATTTAAGCCGTTCTTTTTCTTCGGCAGTGCTCTCCTGTGAGCTGCAGAGGATGACCGAGTATCCTCTGTTTTTCAGGGTTTCCTCTATGCCTGTTACAATACTCATGAAAAAGTCATTTTTGAATTCGGGAGCAACGATTCCCACAGAGTGGGTCCGGCTGGTTTTAAGGCTTCTGGCGGTCTGGTTCATCCTGTAGCCGCTTTCCTTGATAACTTTCTGTACTTTTTCGGCTGTTTCCGGGCGAACCTTGGGGTCTCCGTTCAGAACCCGGGAGATGGTTGCCGTAGAGACCCCGGCCCGGGCGGCGACCTCTTTGACTGTAATGCTTTTTTTATTCATGATGTCATTCTCCCGGAACAAATTACTGACGGCAGCAGTATTCTTTTATAAAAAACTTGATTTCTCATCAATACTATGTAAAAATGTAATCGATTACATAAAGATTGTAAAGTAAATAATGCATGAGGCGGATCTATCGGCTCAGCAGGAGGATTTATGGATATTAAAATGACCGAGCCCGTAAACAGGCTCAAAGGCGGAATGCCCAAAGTCGGAATCAGACCGACAATTGACGGAAGAGAGAGAGGCGTCCGGGAATCCCTGGAAGTGCAGACCATGAACATGGCCAAAGCAGCAGCCAGACTGATTGAAGAGAATCTGCGCCACTCAAACGGTCTTCCTGTTGAATGTGTTATTGCTGATTCCACAATCGGAGGCGTTGCCGAGGCAGCAGAATGTGCTGACAAGTTCGCCAGAGAAGGTGTGGGTGTTTCCCTCACTGTAACTCCCTGCTGGTGTTACGGAACAGAAGTTATGGATACAGATCCTCTTCTTCCCAAGGCGGTCTGGGGTTTTAACGGAACAGAGAGACCCGGTGCCGTGTATCTGGCAGCCGCTCTTGCCGGTTATACCCAGAGAGGACTTCCCGCCTTCGGTATTTATGGACGGGATGTTCAGGATTCTGACGACACATCCATCCCTGAAGATGTAAAAGATAAACTGCTCCGGTTTACCAAATCCGCTCTGGCAGTTGCCACAATGAAAGGTAAGTCCTACCTCTCCCTGGGGGGAATGTCCATGGGAATCGCCGGTTCTCTTGTGAATCAGGATTTCCTTCTGGATTATCTGGGTATGCGGACAGAAGTTGTGGATATGAGCGAAGTAGCCCGCCGTGTGGAAGAGGGTATTTATGATCCTGTTGAGTATGAAAAAGCCCTGAAATGGGTAAAAGAAAACTGTAAAGAGCAGGACGATACAGTCAATCCTCCCGAGTGGCAGAGGTCTGCAGAACAGAGAGAGGCGGACTGGGAATATGTTGTAAAGATGGTTCTTATCGGTAAGGATCTTATGGTTGGCAATCCCAGACTGAAAGAACTTGGTTTCGGTGAAGAATCCAGAGGACGGAATGCCATCTGCGGCGGTTTTCAGGGACAGCGCTCCTGGACAGACCACTATCCCAACGGCGACTTCCTGGAAACATTTCTGAACACCTCCTTTGACTGGAACGGAATCCGGGAAGCCTTTGTTTTTGCTACAGAAAACGATTATCTGAACGGTATTACCATGCTCTTCGGACACCTTTTGACCAATACAGCCCAGATCTTCAGTGATGTGAGAACATTCTGGAGTCCCGAAGCCATTGAACGGGTCACCGGATGGAAGCCTGAAGGCATGGCCAAAGACGGATTTATCCACCTGATCAACTCAGGTTCTACAACTCTGGACGGAGCGGGTCAGATGAGCGATGCTCAGGGCAATCCTGTGATGAAACCCTTCTGGGATATTACAGCAGAGGATGTTGAGAAGACTCTGGAAGCCACAGAATTCTGTGTGGGAGACGGAGGATATTTCAGAGGCGGCGGTTACTCCACAGACTTTCTGACAAAGGGCGGTATGCCCTGTACAATGGCTCGTCTGAACTATGTTAAAGGACAGGGACCTGTTCTGCAGCTGGCAGAAGGCTGGACCGTGGATGTTCCCGATGAAGTACATGACAAGCTGGATGCCAGAACCAACCCCACCTGGCCGACCACCTGGTTTGTTCCCCGGGTCACCGGCGAAGGTTCCTTCAAGGATGTTTATACGGTTATGGCTAAATGGGGTGCCAACCACGGAGCTATCAGTTACGGTCACATCGGTCAGGATCTGATTACCCTCTGCTCCATGCTGCGGATTCCCGTCTGTATGCACAATGTTGAGGGAGAAGGTTTCAGACCAAGCGCCTGGGCTTCTTTCGGAATGGATGAGGAAGGGGCTGATTTCAGAGCCTGTGAAAACTTCGGACCTGTTTACGGCTGATAATCATCTTTCAGCTTAATTGAACAATGTTGTTTCAGGAGTCTACCGATGAACCCGTCGGGAGACTCCTTTTTTATTTATATTGACTTTGCCTGTATAACAGTATCATATTTTACATATGAATCATGAGATTCACTCCAATATAGATTCTCGTTTGAACAAGGGTTATCTGATGCTTTACAAGTCATTGCAGGATGCCCAGAGTACAGCCGAGAACTGTCTTGATGAATCTGAACAGGCCGCTTATTTCAGGGGATTGATCAATTCCCGTATTCTTCTGGCTTTGATTGCCCTGAACAAAGGGGAGCTGGATCTTGCCAGAGAGCGAATCACACTGATTGAAGAGGAACTGAATGCCTCTTCATCAGTCTCTGAAGATTCTCAGATGAGAATATCTCATGCCAGAGCTATCTATTTTCTCGACAGCGGTGTTTATAAAGACTCCTTCAGTGCTTTTGTCCAGTGCGGAAATATGGCTGTACGAACCGGAAATAATCTGTTTCAACTCCTCAGTGCCAACGGTAAGGGAGTTATTAAACTGGATCAGATGGAATTCCGCGATGCCTTTGATTACTTCCGGGTTGCCCGGAGCTATCTGGAAGAAGAAACCCTCTCACCCATGGATACAGTCCTGTCACTGAATATGGCCTGTGCTCTGAACGGTATGGAGCGCTATGATGAAGCCTTTGAAAGACTTGAAATGGCTTTGGACGAGGCAGAAAAAGAGGAATCTCCAGCCCTGGAATGTGCCATTCTGGATGAAATTGGTAAAAACCTGATCAAGCAGGAAAAACTGGAAGATGCCAAAATCTATCTGGAGAAAGCCTTTGATAAAATCAGACTCCATGAGCAGCGAGATGCCTATGTTCAGGTACTCTATACCTATTCCACTCTACTTTTAAAACTGGGTGAATACGGTAAAGCTGAAGATCTGCTGAAGGGCATTGATGATGACAGAAAACTGAATGTCGATCCGATTATGTATCATCAGGTGGCGGCAGAGATCTATGAGCAGAAGGGTGATTTTAAAAAAGCCCTGGACAGTTTCAAGGAAATTCATAGAATCTCTGAAACCTTCAGAAGTTCGGATGTGCTTCATTCCGTTTTCAAACAGGAGAAAAGAGAACTGCAGGATCAGAATCACCGCCTCAGCCTGGTCAGTACCATAGGGCAGGAACTGGTGGCCACTCTGGATCTCGGTGAAATCCTCAATCTCATCTATGCACAAATGAATGTTCTGATGCCGGTGGATCTGCTGACCGTGGCAACTGTTGACGGCAATAACATCAATATTAAATTCACCCTGAACAGAGGGGAGAGAATTGAACCCTTCACCATTCATAAGGAGAATCCCGACAGTGTTCTGGCCTGGTGTGTCAGAAATGAGAAAGAGGTATTTATAAGAAGTATCGACAGTGAAGTTTCTGCATATGTCAGAAATATCACATTGATGGAGGGGGAGAACAAGAGTCTGCTGGAATCTGTGATTTGTATTCCTCTGATGAATCTGGGCCGGCTGGAAGGCGTTTTGTCGGTTCAGGCCAGAGACCCCTTTTCCTACAGCAGTCAGGATCTGGATAACCTGCGGGCCCTGGCTCCTTTTGTGGGTATTGCCGTGAAGAATGCCATCCAGACAGAACAGATGAGCGAGTTGAACAAAGTCCTCAAGTATCAGTCCGCCACGGACAGCCTGACCGGTCTCCTGAACCGCCGGGAGTTTATCAAGCAGAGCGTGAATATACTCAGAATCTGCCGCCGTAATGATTTTCCCATAGCACTGATCATGATCGATCTGGATCATTTCAAAATAGTGAACGATACCTATGGGCATCTGGCAGGAGATGAGGTTCTGAAAAGCTTTTCCCGGCTCCTCAGCCGTTATTTCAAAAGGCCTCTGGATTGTGTCGGCCGGTACGGCGGTGAAGAGCTGATCGTTCTGGCAGGTGACCTGAAGGCGGAAGAGGCGGCTGCCCGTCTGGAGCTTTTGAGAGAAGAGTTTTCAGCGGTGGAATTCAAAGAAGGGGACAGTGTTTTCAAAGTGAATTTCAGCTGCGGAATTTTCGGAGAGGTTCCAGAATCAGACGACAGAGGCCACCTGGCCGACATTACCGCCCTGGCAGACAGGTATCTGTACCGGGCTAAAGAATCCGGAAGAAACTGCAGCTATCTATCCGATGATGGAGATAAGCCTGCTGAAAAGTTCATCTTCTCCAAGTCCTGAAACCGAGCGGCCCCTGACACACTGTTTTAACTGTTCTTTCGTCTTTTTCATACCGTAGGGAATGCCTTCAAGGAAACTGAGCTCCCGGGGAGCTTGAACGATCACACCCCGGGACACCTTGATCTCCCAGTGTTCTGTTTCCGGAGAATGGGGGAAACTGATGACCTGGCTGAAGCCGGGGGTTTTTCCCAGGGTCCACTCTTCTGACTGAAGCATGGTTCTAACCTCACTGACATCCGGCCTGTCCGCGAACTGGCTCCACCACTCTCTGCCTCTTTCCGGAACGGTCATACCCTCTGTTCTGGAATAATATGATCTGAATAAATTCACCACTGTCTCAAGGGTGATCTCGGGATTGATTCTGTTTAAATTGATGATTTCCGACCTGTTGGAGGCTGTGCCCTTCGCACTGGTGAAAATCCGCTGATCACCGGGTGTGATGGATTGTTTCAATTTGTCTGTTTCAGAGCTGATCAGCAGAGTCCCGTGATGAAAAGCTCTGTCCTTTTTGTGTCTGAAAGCACTGCCGCTTACTTTATAGCTGTTTCCGGAGTAATCGATGGTCAGGT
Source organism: Spirochaetales bacterium (assembly GCA_028532905.1). GTDB lineage: Bacteria > Spirochaetota > Spirochaetia > DSM-2461 > DSM-2461 > Oceanispirochaeta. The sequence continues at coordinate 7,476 of JAQQAM010000216.1, read as the reverse complement.
CATTCCTCTCATTGATATTGAGATTGATACGGCACCCCTTCATCAGGGTACAAATGCGTATGAGGTTCTCTTTCCTATTGTAGTTTTCAATGTTCTGGATAAAGGAAAAGTTAAGATTTCCCCGGTCATGGTAGACAGTGCCGCCGCCGCTTTCTCTTCTGATCAGCTGGGGGGCCCCCCTCTTTCCGGGAGAGCTTTCGAGCCAGGGATTCTGGAATCTGCCGATAACCACAGCAGGATCGTTGGTATACAGAAAAAGGATCTCTTCCTCCGGTTCAAGGGTTTCCAGAAGAACATGTTCCATGGCCAGATTGAGGCAGGGATCATAAAAGGGGGAGATAAGGAGCTTGCAGATCACACCTGTTTTACCTGAATACCCTGTTCGCTTATCTCTTCCACCGCTTCGCTGTGCATTCCGGTATCGGTTATAATCATATCCACACTGTCCAGGGGCAGTATTTTGACAAAACCGGATTTTCCATACTTTCCGGAATCCGCAAGCAGTATGGTCTGATCCGACTGACGGGCCATATATTTGATGATTTCTGCCGATTCTTCAATATGGGTTGTCATACCCGTACGGGCAGAGAAACCGCCTGTTCCCACAAAGGCATATTTAACATGATACCGTTCCAGATGGGACAGCGAGACCGGACCGACCAGAGATTCAGAACCCGGCTTGAACTCTCCCCCCACAACAGTCAGATGAAGGGTCGGGTTGACCCGGGCGTAGGTCAGGGCCAGTGTCGAGTTGGTTACCACATGGATATTTCTTTTTCCCATCAGGTATTTGAGGACCAGGGATGTGGTGGTTCCGTCATCAATCATAATGGCATCCCCTTCCTCAACCATGTCTGCCGCGGCTTTGGCAATCCTGTTCTTCTCTTCCTGTTTCTCTCTCTGACTCTGTATGATGTCGGGATGGAATACGGGGAGGGCGCCTCCACGGGTTCTCAGGATGAATCCTTTTTCCTCCATGCTGGAAAGGTCGCTTCTTATGGTTACAGCTGAAACGCCGAGCATTTCACTGATTTTTGTCACTGACAGATTATAGTCTTCAATGAGCATGTTGAGAATTTTGTTTTCTCTGTCTGATAGAAAAGGATTCATTGTGTTCCCCGGTTTAAAGAGCTTTGGTCCGCCAGACCCCGGCTCGGCTTGTTAGATTTGCATATTTATGTTCATATTAGATAGAACATTTCCTGTATTACCCTCTATTTTATAATATTTTTTCGATAAGTCAATAAAACTCTTTCGAAACGCTTGCTAAAAACCTTCGAATTTCCAATCGCCCTGTGAAATAATAAATCGATATAAATTGATTCATTTGAAAAGTCGGTGTATCCTTTTACCATGAATTTTGAATATCAGGTTTCCGGAGAGGATTATTCTCTGGCAGGCCGTGCTTCAAGCGATATAAAAAAGAAATTGAAACAATTGGGGATTCCCTCCCCTGTTATAAAGAAGACAGCCATATCCATGTATGAGGCTGAGATCAATATGGTTATCCATGCTGACGGCGGTGTTATTGAAGTATGTCTTGATCCTGATCAAATCAAAATTGTTCTCAAAGATACGGGACCCGGCATCCCCGATCTGGAGCAGGCCATGCAGGAAGGATTTTCCACTGCCAATGAGGCCGCCAGAGAGCTGGGTTTCGGTGCGGGTATGGGGCTGATGAATATTCAGCGGAATTCCGACAGCCTTCATATTGATTCTATTGTAGGGGAAGGAACCACGGTGACCATCCTGCTGAAGGTCAACGGATAGTCAAATGAGTGAGAATTATTACCACTCGGTCACTCTGGATGAAGCATTGTGCAAAGGCTGTACCGTCTGCATAAAGGGCTGTCCCACCGAGGCCATCCGCGTTCAGAAAGGCCGGGCTCGGATTACCGCTGATCGCTGTATTGACTGCGGGGAATGCATAAGGACATGTCCTTCGGGTGCCAAGAAAGCTGTCTCTGATCCTCTGGCTCTTCTGGAAAACTTCGATTACACAGTAGCCATTCCCGCACCCACTTTGTACGGGCAGTTCTCTTCGGATATCAGCTGTAACAGAATATTGACCGCTTTAAAAGGAATCGGGTTCGACGATGTTTTTGAAGTCGCCCTGTCTGCCGAGATTCTGAGCCGGGAAACCAGAAACTATCTGAAAGAGAGGAAGGGGAATGCGCCCCTTATTTCTTCTTCCTGTCCGGTTATTGTCCGCCTTGTGGAAACCCGTTTTCCTTCTCTTATAGATCAGCTGGTTCCCATGATCTCTCCCATGGAGCTCAGTGCCAGAATCGTGAGGGAGAAGCTGAAAGACAGCCGCGGCCGGGTGGGTGTTTTCTTTATCTCTCCCTGTGCTGCCAAAGTAACAGATATCAGAACACCCCGGGGAATAGAAACAAGCTCGGTAGACGGTGTTATTGGAATAAAGGATATTTACAGGGAGCTGAGCCAGGCCATCGGACGTGTGGAAACGGAAGAGCCCTTAAGCCGAGCCCATGCCATGGGGATCAGCTGGGCCAGAACCGATGGTGAAGGGTCAGCAGTCTTTTCGGAGAATCATATTTCCGTCGACGGAATTGAACATGTCATCGATGTCCTGGAGAGTCTTGAGAACGGCCATATAGAGAATGTGGATTTTGTTGAAATGATGAGCTGTCCCGGCGGCTGTGTCGGCGGTCCTCTGACAGTGGAAAATCCCTATATCGCCAGAAACATTATCACCTGCCGGGAAAGACGGCATCTGCCGGATGAACCGGTGAGCCTGCCGGAAGAGGCTCTGCTGGATTCAGGAGTCCTCTCCATCCGCTGGACAGAATCTGTTGAAAGCAGGACAACCCATCTGCTTGATCCGGATTATAGAAAAGCCATGCAGATGATGGAAGATATGGAAGCCATCAGACAGGGACTGCCCGGACTGGACTGCGGTTCCTGCGGCGCTCCCAGCTGCCGTGCCCTGGCCGAGGATATTGTGAGGGGAAGAACAACGGAAACCGACTGTGTTTTTATGCTCCGGGAAAGGATTCGGGAACTCACACGGGAGATGATCGATCTGGAGAGCAGGATGCCTCCCGGGCTGGACCGCTGAACCCTTAGACCAGAATGAATCCCGGACTGGACCACTGAATCCTCAGGCCAGATTGTATCCCGGATTGAACCGCTGAATCCTCAGGGAAGATGCCTCCCAAATCAGAATATCTCCCCAGCCTTCTGGACTCTTATCTGGTCCGGATGTAGAATCCTTAGTTAAGAATTCAAAATAAGGATGCCTTTTTGCTCACAGTTATTTTAATCATGACCGCCGGGATGATCGCCGGATATTTACTCAGAAAATACAAGAAACTTTCTAAGGGCCTGGATAAAACGGTGAGTTATGTCATTTATCTTCTTCTGTTTCTGTTGGGAATTACTGTCGGGCAGAATGAGACGATTATCAGGAATTTTCATCTTATCGGCTTAAAGGCCTTTCTGATTACTTGCGCCTCTGTGGCAGGTTCACTGGTGCTGGCGGCTCTGGTTTTTCACTTCTTCTTCCGTCACGATCATGTAGATGATACTGCAGATAAGGGCGCTGGGGTGCTTCAGGGAGAAGACGCATGAAAAACTCTCTCATAATTCTGGCTTTTTTTGCAGCAGGAGTTCTCATCGGGGCACTGGGGGATGCAGGGGGATGGATACCCGAAGCTCTGGGGTCTCTGAGCACCTATGTTCTGTATGTTTTGATGTGTCTTGTGGGGTTCGGCATCGGCGGAGATACGGATTCACTGAAAGTTCTGAAGGAAACCAATCTGAAGATTGTGCTTGTCCCTCTGGCTGTGGTGGCCGGTTCACTGGGCGGGGCCGCTCTGATTGCCGCCTTTATCAGGGGGCTGGATCTGCAGGAAGTTCTGGCCATAAGCGGCGGTTTCGGGTATTACAGCCTGTCCAGTCTTTTTATTACTGAACTGAGGGGAGAGCTACCCGGCACTATAGCCCTTCTGGCTAATATTATGAGAGAGATCATGACCCTGCTGATGACTCCTTTGTTTCTGAAGTGGGCCGGTCCCCTGGGGCCTGTCGCATCAGGCGGGGCGACCAGTATGGATACGACTCTTCCCATTATCTCGCTTTACTCGGGGAAGCAGTATGCGGTGATTGCCCTTTTTAACGGAATTGTTCTTACCGTTCTTGTTCCTTTTCTTGTTCCTTTTATTCTGAGCTTTTGAATCCTGATCTGAGAGGGGTATTATATGGAAAAAACAGTATTAGGGCGCACAGGTCTTGAAGTCAGCAGAACCTCATTCGGAGCTCTGCCCATTCAGCGTCTGGATTTTGACGGTGCCCGGGACATCCTCCAGCGGGCGGTAGAAGGGGGAATCAACTTTTTCGATACAGCCAGAGGGTATTCGGACAGTGAAGAAAAACTGGCCTACGCTTTATCCTCCAGAAGGAAAGAGATTATTATTGCCACCAAGGTGAGCGGCGCTGCCAGACGAAAGGATGTTCTGACCCTTCTGGAGACCAGCCTCTCCAAATTGAAAACCGACTATGTGGATCTGCTGCAGCTTCATAATATTTCTGAAATCCCAAACCCCGATGATGATCAGTCTCTTTATGCGGGACTGCTGGAAGCCCGGGCTCAGGGAAAAACCAGATATATCGGTATAACAAGCCATACTCTGGATACGGCTCTGAAAGCTGCAGAGTCAGGTCTTTTTGATACAGTTCAGTTTCCTTTGAGTGCCATTTCCAGTGATGAAGACCTGAAGCTGGTGGAGGTTTGCCGCAAAAACAATGTGGGGCTTATCGCCATGAAGGCCATGTGCGGGGGACTTTTGCAGAATGCCCGTCTTGCCTTTGCCGGACTCAGGCGTTTTGAGAATGTCGTCCCCATCTGGGGAATCCAGAAAATGGAAGAGCTTGAAGAGTTTCTGGAGCTGGAAGAAAATCCTCCAGTCCTGAATGATGAGCTCCTTGATGAACTGGCAAAGGCTAAAAAGGAACTTGCCGGTGATTTCTGCAGAGGCTGCGGGTACTGCCAGCCATGCCCTTCGGGTATTAAAATTCACTGGGCGGCCCGGATGGGATATCTGCTGCGCAGAGCTCCCAGTGAAAACTGGCTGACTCCCGAATGGCAGAAGGAAATGAACCGGATTGAAGACTGTACGGAATGCAGAGCCTGCGTGAGCCGCTGTCCCTATTCTCTGGAGATTCCTGAACTGCTGAAGAAAATGCTGGCCGATTACAGAACATTTATCTGAGTCTGCAGGCAGGTAAGCTCTGTCAGCTTACATAGATCCGGGGAACCCTCTTGGTGAGGGCACAGGTCAGTTCATAAGGGATGGTTCCAATCAGATCTGCCAGTTCTGCCGCATCAGGGCCTTCGGGGTCAGGTCCGAATACCGTTACCTCATCTCCAATTTTTATATCCCTGTTCTGTCCCAGGTTGATCATCAGCTGGTCCATACAGACCCGGCCTGCTATGGGGTAGCGTTTTCCGTTGATCAGAAAGTCTGATTTTCCGGAAAGAAGGCGGAAATAACCATCTGCATATCCCACAGGAACAGAGGCTATGCGGCACTGCTCTTCTGCCTGCCAGGTTCTTCCATAGGATACTGTCTGGCCCGGGTGTACCGTTTTTATAAAAGAGACTGCAGTTTTCAACTCCATTACAGGCTTAAGATCTTCTGTTCTGCTCATTCTGCTGTCCGGATGATATCCGTAGGCGCTGATGCCCAGCCGGACCATATCCAGATGACTGTTTTTATGAAGGAGGATTCCCCCGGAATTGGCGGCATGGACCAGTCCGGGGTCAATATTCATTGAAAGTATCTCTTTTTTAATGGAAGAAAGGGTGAGGGTCTGCTGTTCGGTAAACTCTATGTCTTCTTCTTCCATGCTGTCACCCACAGGGAAATGGGTACAGATTCCGGCAATAGTCAAACCTTCCGAAGTATCCGCAAGTCTTGCCAGGAAGGGAGCATCCTCAGGGGGACAGCCGATCCGTCCCATTCCGGTGTCAATTTTTATATGTATACCCAGAGGGGCAGCCCCTTTGTCCCGGACTATGAGGTTCAGACGCTGCAGATACTCTTCATCTCCCACAAGAGGTTCCAGTCTGTTCTCTACAATTTCTTCGTATTCTTCTTCATGGGGATAACTCAACAGAAGGATCGGAGCTGTTATGCCGGCCTGTCTCAACTCCTTTCCTTCATCCAGGTTGGACACTGCGAGTCTGGATACACCGTATTTTAAAGCGGCCATGGATATCCCGACCGCTCCGTGTCCGTATGCATCGGCTTTGACAGCCAGACATATTTCTCTGTCGGGACCTACAATTTCCCTGATCTGTTCAAGATTGTGTTTCAGGTTCTCAAGATGGATAAGAGCGCGTGTAGCCCTTCTGGATCTGCTGTAGTCATACATGAAGCTATTGTGGCATAAAACGGGAAACTTTGGGTATAATTCATAAAGAATTTGATTCAATGAGTCCTATGCAGTACCTTTCATATAGACTCTCAGGTCTGATCATACCCAGTGCCCGGGAGTAAATCCGGCTTTGACAGGATTAAAGCCCTTGGACTGGATTCATTACAATCAGTGCCCAGGCTGTAACCGGCTTCGGTAGTGTTGAGGAGAAGATATGGAATGGCGCAATAGAATAAAGGGAACCCTGATTCTGGCAGCTGTCAGTTTTGTTATTGTCAGTCTCGCCACTTTTCTTGCTGATCTGATTATATTGAGAGATCTGTCAATCAATATTTTCCAGATTTTTCTTGTTGGATTCTTCAGTACTCTTCTGCTGTCTCCCCTGTTCTTCTGGTTGAGAATGAAGCTGGACAGCAGCAGCATAGAAGCTACCCAGCTTTCTGATCTGGAATTGAATGAAAGAGATATCAAGGAAGCGGTAAGCAACTGGGTTTATATTCATTACCGAAAGAAGGTGGAAGGGGATCTTGAGTTTTCCAGGGCAGAAGGCGGTACTCTGAACTGTAAAGTCACTGTACGGAATGATTCCTGATAGGATCTAAGAAAAGACTAAAGCAGGTTTATCTTTTACCGATAATATTCAAGGGCAAAACAGGCTGTCTTCAGCCTGTTTTTTTGTCCCTTTAAAAAAATTGAAAAACTTTTTAAAAAAGGGTTTACATGAAATGGGTTTTTCAATATTATCACCATCACGCTCTGAGCAGCTGAGTTAAAGCAAAGCAGCACAAAGTTAAGCAAATATCGGTTTTAAAAGAAATTAAAAAAAACTTTTAAAACATGGTTGACAATAAATCAACTTTAAAATATATTTGCTGAGCGTTGGCACGGAAGTTGCTAATACGGTTCTTTTAAAGAGATATTAGAGAAGGGAAATTGAAGTATTTGACGAAAGTCAAGCACTGGTAGTACGAATCCAATTTGGATCTTATCTGAGTCGTACCGGAGGGCAAAGCCTGAGGAACGATCTCATATTGATCCAGAATGTCGAACGTTAGTTTTCTTAAAGAGATAATA
>JAQQAM010000215.1 GCA_028532905.1 Spirochaetales bacterium | reverse complement strand
TAGGTGTTGAATATCTGGACAAGGGTACTGATACCTTTACAGTCAGAAGGTTTAACCTGAGAACGGAAGCCTGGGAAGATCTGGGAACGGTTCGGAAAACGGATTCGGGAGAGTGGAAAACAGCCGCTTTTGCAGCACCCGGCCGCTGGCTGGAACGCATCGAAGCGGGGAATGAAGATTTTTATGGTGAGATTGCACTGGATGACAACGGCGACGGTACCGAAGAGGTCCGCCTGTTCGATATGAATATTGTGGATCTTTCCGGCTATAAAACAGAAACTCTTCTTAAAAGGGCTCCTGCAGACAGTTTTACTCAGCTGGATGCTCCTCTGACTGTTGATTTTTCCACTTCACTGCCTGTTAACCGTATTGAGCTGCCTCTTTATGCAGACCGCTCCTTCCGGAGAAACGGAGTGAATGTAAAACTTTTCGGTCTCAGGGACGGTAATGCAGAACTGATCACAGAAAAGAGTTTCTTCATTTTCAGCGACAAAGATGTAATGGAGATTAATGATCCCGGTGAGACCGGATTTGAAGATTACAGAATTGAGATGACCGGACTACAGGGGACTGTCGGCTGGTATCAGGATGCAGAAGGCCGTCCGGCTCTGGAGGTCTCCACCTTTGTATCAGAGGATATGAGATTCACCGCCGAAGTCAAAGCATCCGGTTCTGAACTGACTGGTGATTTCAGGGCAGATCTTCCTTTCTCTGCCGTTAAGACAGTTGTAAAGGGAAGGCCTTCTGGTACAGCCAGCCTCTACAGAAATCTGCCCGGAACCGGCTGGTCCGATGCTGTGGCTGTTGCTTCCTTGTCCTCCATGGATACAGAAAACGGGAAAATCTTCTTTCCTCCCCAGCCCGCCGGCAAATACCGCCTGGTAATCCGGGACAGTACCGGTTCCACCTGGAGCGGAGCAGCTGCCCGTGCGGAAGCCGCTGCTCTGCCTATGGTCAGAAGGTTCGAACCCAAAAAAGCTTCTCCCCTCAGAATCGGTGAGATCGTTACTGCCTGGGATGAAAGCCGCATAGCCCGTTCCTGGACCGGTGAGAATGCCCTTTTGAGAGGAAACCGCATCTCACTGGACGGAGCCAATGCCTCTCTTATCTCTCCCGGTGGACTGGGAATTGAAGCCGGCAGAAATCAGTACATTGAGCTCTCTCTTCAGAACACAACAGCTACCGGACTGCTCCGTGTATTCTGGGCCGAAGGTACAGATCCCTTTTCAGCGGAAAAAAGTGTTTATATTCCTGTAGTGGGCAATGATGAGGAACTGCGGGACTATGCCTTTCCTGTAAGCCTTACAGATACATGGACCGGCAATATTGACCGGATCAAGGTTGAGCTGGCTCAGGGGTCTTTGGATACCGGGACGCTTCGTCTGACCCGGTTTGAGATCACCGATAAAACAGTCCTGCTGGACCGTGACTGCAGCAGTATCTCCAATGCTCTGTTCCCCGGGACAGGTATGAAAGATCTGAGTGTGGTAGATGGTAAACTGGTTATCGATCAGCCCTATGCTGTTGCGGAAACCAGAAACTATCATGCCAACTTCGAGGCGGAGAAAGGACAGAAAGTGATTATCAGTCTCATCAACGAGACCAACACCACCGACTTTGATCTGATCTGGACCACTTATGACTTTGATGAAGCTGGAAAGAGAGTCGGGGGCCGGGGAACCGTAATGGTCTCCATGGAAGCCGGCAGTCCTGACATCCAGACCTTTGAGATTCCCGTAGCGGAAAACGGGGACTGGAAAACAACCATCAGCAGCATATCCCTGGCATTCTTCCACGAAGAAGGCAGAATCCTGCTGGATGAAATAAAAGTCATTAAAGAATGATCCAACCCATTCTTTGACATATGAGCGGCCGGAATTCCTGTGATGGGGATTCCGGTTTTTTTATGTCTCTACTATTTAATACTGATTAATATTGCTTTACTTATCATATTCTTCTGGTTCAGTATCCGGCACTTTTTTCAGCACTGACAGGAAGTCGTTCTTGCTGGATTGAGAGGCTCTTTTTGATAAATAATCTTCAGTCTCAAGTGCTGCTATTTTTTCTGCAACAGCCGTTGCTATAAATTGATTGAAACATGATCCTTTCTGGATATTTCCCTGAGGCTGTCATGCAATGAATCTGGTAATCTTACACTTAATGAACTCATTATTTACTCCTACCCATAATATACTCTTTGGGGGTTAGAATTTTTATACCGAACTTTTTTGATGCATCCAGAAAATCCTTCTTGTTGTAGGTAATTATATACTTACTCTGAGATGCTACTGCCAGTTCCAGAATATGGTCGTCAAATGGATCTTTAAGTAAAGGGCGCCATAAATAGTAAATCTTCACTTTATTGACTTCAAAGCACAAGTAGTTAATAAAACTATTTATTTCAGGTTTATCGTAATGTGTAAAAAAAATACCTGACCGGAAAATCAGTCAGGTATATATAAACTGAAGAAATGGACTGTAATCCAAATCCTGTAAGATTATTGCATCACTTTTTTAAAACCGAAAACTATTCGTTATCCAATCCGTTTAACCACTTCTCATATTCTGCATCCACAGACTCAGGTCCATGGAAAGGCATCAGCAGCATACGGGCTTTGTAACTGTATGTTTCACCGGGCTTGGGGTCTCTGATAATAAAATGCCAGTCCCAGGCGGGTCTTGTTGTATCTGGGGTGCCATTGGCATCCTGGTAGAAGTTCCACATGGCAAAACGTATTACTTCAGGATTATCAAACATCATAACAAAAGCCATGGGCACTTCAGGATCGTCGGGATGACTCTGCTGCATCAGGCCGTAGTAGAAGGGCTTAATAAAACGTTTGGAAGTATGCTGAACGATATTCAGAGCTTCACTGCCGTTTTGATAGGGGAGGGGCCAGGTCTCACTGTAGCCCACAGCTCCCACTTCGATATTGCCGTATAGTTCTTCTCCAAAGGTCATCCAGCCTTCCTTGCTTCCATCTCTTCCATAGAAGTGGAGTCTCCGGTCCACCGTATCCTTCATATAGCTGGCCCACATAAAACCGGCCCATCCCATGGGGAAACGGTCCTCTGTGGGAGTGGCGCTGAAATCGATATCCACAGCAGAAATCCCTTCAGGGAGAGTATAGGTCTGCAGGCATTCCATGCCCCAGCTGGAGTCTTCAGCGGGCCAGTAGAGGGTGGCTGTCCGCTCATCCTGAACATACATCTCCACTTTGTCCTGACGGGGGGTAAACATGGCCAGAGCCTTGTCGGCGGCGGCACCGTTAAAAATGTGTTCGAAGTTCAGTCCCACGGCAGTCTCGTTAAAGAGGCTTGCTTCGGGGCTTCCGGTAAAATGAAGGGGATTGAAGCCGCTCCCCTGACGGGCCTGGTTGGCCACATTATCCAGAACAATACCTTGCAGCAGGCCGTTGTTCATTTCTGACTGAGGCATGACCTCACCCGGTATTTCCGGTTTTTCCAGCATAATGGGTTCTCTCCTTACGGATTGGATTTGTGTTTCGTTCTGAGGATTATTGATCGTTCCTGTACCGGCGCAGGAGCCGAGCAGGAGTATTGAACTCAGGGCGATGGGAAGTATTTTTTTCATATGTTTCCTGTTATTAGGTTATTGGCGATAAAAGAGCCCCGCAGATGCGGGGCCCCGATTGAATCAAAAACTGTTATGGGTTTGGATTAGGGTGTAATTTCCTCAAATCCTGATCCGTTGATGGATTTGATTGTGATGTTTTTATTTCCTCTTATGTGGAGATAAGCACCATCACTGAACCAATTCGCTGAAGTTTTGTTCAAGGATCCTTTGTTTTCTACAGAGGGGTTAGTAAACCATGCAGATGCCTCTCCAATAACTGTACCGTCAGATGCTTTGAACTCACAAAGCCAGATTGTTCCGTTATTCTTAAAAGTTAATGTCAGATCATCATTTTCAAGGTTTGTATTTGTATAACCGGCACCTCCAGCATTTAGAAATACAGAACTCTGGTTTGTATCAGAGCTGTCAAGATTTATTGCTCCATCAACATAGTAATTTATTGCGGCTCCATAATAGTTGATAAAGACTTCAAGACTATATCCTGGAGATGGGTATAAGGATGTACAACTGAAAGTTTCATCTACTCCAAATGGAGAAGCAGACAGAAATAGATTAATGCTGTTCGCATCATCAGTAGCAAATGTACCGGCAGGAACATTGAGAACTACCTCTATCGTATCGCTGCTAGTAAAAGGCAGTTTCTCAACAGCATAAACAACTCCTGCAGGGCTTCCACTGAATCCATTCAGAGTCATTTCCCCTGAATTGATACTGGGGTCATACACATTCTGTCCTCCAGGCGCTGCAGGATCTGTTGTTCCAAATAGAGAAACTCCAAAATACTTCACAGTCAGATTAGTCCCAACAGTCAGAGTCTCATCACCGTCTGTTGCAACACAGTTGATTGTGTAGTCATCCACAGGCAGTACGGGAGGTGTGAAGGTTTGGGCATTTGTTGTTGTGCCTGTAAGGTCGACATCTCCGCCGCTGGAGTCTTTCATAGACCAGGTAAAGCTTACGGCATTAGTAAAATTGCTGTCATTGGCAGTATATTCGGAAGCCTGACTTCCATCGTAGATGACGCTGTCGCCACCTGTCAGTTCAACAGCAGGGCCGTTGTAGTCTACATAAATATTATCCAGATATACTGTCAAATTGCTGCTCTCGGAGTTGATAAAACCGATTTCAACAAGCTGAGTAAAATCTCCTGCGCTGACTGCATAGGAATCCCAGTCTGTTGTGATGTCCACAGAGGGGAAGATGGGGTCTGGTGTTCCGTCATCATTGCTGTCGGTTTCTCCGTCTCCGATAAGGATGGGCATGGTTACAGCACTTGAGGCTTTCGCATCAAAACGGATTGTCATGTCACTAACAGCATCAGCAAAAATACCCTTGGCAGGACGTCCATTCCCAAAATAGAAGATACCATTACTCTCAATCGTGACTTCAATTCCTTCACTTCCATCAGTAAAATTATCAGTTACGATGAAATCAGCAAGATCTGCTGGTGTCAGAGCACCATCAACAGTTTCCAGAATAAGAAGGTTCGCAGAAAGATCATCTGTATGGGTTTCAGAAAAAATTCCCACCTGAGTTCTGTTTACTGGTTCAACACTTAGTTTATTGGTAATTCCTGCTGAAATGGCAGTAACATTAAAATCAACAGAACCTACAGCCTGCTGCTGACCGTCACTGAGTATTACACTGAGAACGTAACTTTCGACCTTATCCATTATCTCCGGAGTAAAAGCCGCCGATGTTCCGGTCTGTACTTCATCACCGTTTTTTACTGAGAGAGACCATTTATAAGTTGTCTCAGCCGGGTCCATTTCATCATTTGATGCGGTGAAGGGTGATGCTACAGCTGCTAGTACCTGTACTGATGAGGCTCCTCCGCTGATTACGGCTGCGAGAGTATCACCGGGAGGATCCTTCAAGAGATCATCTCCTCCGGTCGGATTTTTACATGAGAAGGTTGTGATTGTAAAAACCAGAGTGATTACAATCAATACAAACGTTAAAATAGTTGAACGTTTCTGTTCTGACATAGTAACTCCTTTATATGTTCAGATGTATCCGTTTTTGTGGATTTTTTCCATTGTACTCCTGAATTTCTCAGTTGGCAAGAAATTTATTGAAACGATTGAATGATGTCAATTTCAGATCTGAATTTAAAATTCTTTATAAACTTTACAATTAAAACGTTTGAATATAGAGTATCCCCATAAACTCAAAGAATACAGGAGACTTGGCCCATGACATCCAAGGAAAGAGTACGAGCCTTTGTTAATCATCAGATTCCAGACAGGGTTCCTATCAATTATTCAGCCAATCCGGGTATTGACGCCCGTTTAAAAGAAGCACTGGGAATTGCTCCCCGGGATGATGAAGGTCTAAGGGATGCCCTAAATGTGGATTTCAGACCTGTTGTACCGCCTTTTATCGGTCCCAACCGTTTTGAAGCCGTGGAAGGCCGCCATGTGGAACCTGAATGGGGAAGCAGAACCCGCTGGGTGGAGCATGAAACCGGAGGATACTGGGATATTTGTGATTTTCCTTTAAAGGATCTCGATCCTGAAATGGTCGCCAACTGGCCCATCTGCACCCCGGACGATTATGATTATTCCGCTGTGCCTGAAATCTGTAATCGATATAAAGATTATGGTTTGTACGTTGGAAATCCGGGAATGGGGGATATTCTGAACTCCACGGGGAATCTCTGTGGTATGGATGTGGTATTCATCTCCCTGGCCCTGGAGGATGAAGCCTGGCTGCATCTGGTAGACCGTAAAATCGATACACAGCTGGAAATGACACGGCGTACTCTGGAAGCCGCGGCTGGTCAGATTGATTTTCTCTGGATGGGAGAGGATCTGGGAACCCAGCATACCCCTCTTATCAGTCTGGATTCCTACAGAAAGATATTGAGACCCCGTCATCAGAAAGTTATAGACCTGGCGAAATCCTTTGATCTGCCTGTAATGGTTCATACCTGCGGTTCGTCCAGCTGGGTCTATGAGGATTTTATCGAAATGGGTGTCACAGGAGTTGAGACTCTGCAGCCGGAGGCTGAGAATATGTCACCGGCCTATCTGAAGGAGACATTCGGCGACAAAATGTTCTTTCACGGTTCTATCTCTACAGGAAGCAGCCTGGGCTTCGGTACGCCTGCAGAAGTGGAGAAGGAAGTCAGAAACACTCTTGAGATTATGATGCCCGGAGGCGGTTACTGCCTGGCACCCGCTCATATGATTCAGGACAACACACCAGTGGAGAATGTTATTGCCCTGTATGAAGCAGGGATGAAATACGGATTTTACTCCTGACTGTCAAATACGGCCGGGTGCAGCCCGGTGCCTGTTATTATCGCTCCCGGAGCATAACTCCGGGAGCCTCTATTCTTATCTAGTAGTTAAAAAAATCTTTCGCATTCCGCCATAGAAGGGCATCTGCCACATCTTCAGCAGTAGAGGCCGACATCCGGCCTTTGCGTACTTTCTCTTCCAGTACATTGGCAATTCCCCGTCTGGCCTGTACTGCATATCCTGCTGTATTCACAGGTGTGGAAGTATCTCCGCCAAAACCGAAAATCTTATTATAAGGAACGCAGGAGAGCCATTCTGACAGATTTCTCTCCATCTGTTCCGGATTGATGGTCCAGGCCCAGCACATATCGATCCACACATTGGGAAAGGAGAGGGCTATGGCACTCAGGGTTTCTGTATGGGGCCAGGAAGAGTGGAACAGGTCAAAGCGGGCGTTTCTGTATTTTCTCAGCAGGGGAATCAGAGCTTCGGGATTACCCTGGGTTACTTTGGTATAACTCCCCGCCAGGAGACCTGTATGAATCTGTATGGGCATATTCAGGTCGCTGCTCCGCTGTACCGTTCTGTGTATAAAATAGTCCGACAGGGGTTTGAGATCATCAACTGCTTCTCCTGCCATAATCTTATCGAAGATACGGGACGCCTTTTCAGGCTCATACGCGCCGACATTCAGAGGACGGGCATAGGCGGCGCCGATTTTATGTGCGGCCAGCCATCCTTCTTTGAATCCTTTTTCTGTGTGTTCATTCAATGCTCTGTCCAGATCTTCCAGTTTCGTAATGGATATCTGTAAATCCCTCTCATATTGTTCTACTGTGGATTTATGGCCCAATGAGTACAGTTGACCGTGATCCAGAGTATGTTTAAGGATTTCCGGGAAATCTCCAGAATTGGCAAAGGGTTCATTCATCAGAGAAACCCAGTAGGCACAGTTGATAATACCGATGATATTGGATTTATCCAGAAGGCGTTTATAAAGTCCTTTAGCCCCGGACGTGCTGATCTCCTGCCGCATGGCAGCAGTAATTCTGTCTTTGTTCTCCTTTGACCATTCCATGCCGAAGCTCTCACGAATGCCCATTTCAATGCCTTCTCCATAGCCGGTAGTCCGGACGTAGGGCCAGGCATCGAAAATGAAATCATCTTTTCCTTCGGTCCTCATGTATCCAAAATAGTCCATAAGGCTGTCTTCAGGGCTCAGTTCGTCCCGGACTGCTTCATGAAGAGGGGAGCCATAGGATGTGGTGACCGCATTGGAGGCATAGCATTCCATCACTTCCTTGTACAGCATGCTGTCCTTCATGTCATCCATCTGTTTGTAGCCGAACAGATGTTCGTGGGTATCAAATAAAGGCTGATTCATTATGTATTCTCTAAGATCCTGCATTAATTAGCTCCTTAATTTCCAGAATATTTTCGTTGTACAAACGTTTAAATTGCGATATAATCCAAGTTATTCCAAAAATGATGTGAAAGCAAGTAAGACTTGCATTTATTTTAAAGCTATTGTTGAAAAGAGGAGGGGGCTATGGATCATCCCGCCCGTCTGGATTTCCTGAAACCTGCGGAAATCGATAAACGAAAAGAAGAATGTCCTGTTATCTTTCTGCCTATCGGTACGATTGAATGGCATGGATTGCATAATGTGGTGGGGCTGGATGCTGTTAAAGCTCATGCCCTATGCCTGAGAGGAGCTGAAATGGGTGGAGGTGTTGTTCATCCTCCCCATTACGGCGCTATTGGAGGCCTTGATGAGCCTCATACTTTTATATTTGATGCGGAAGAGCAGTTGAAATCGGACTATTTTGTTCCCTGGATTCAGAAGTGGTGCCGTGAAGCAGCCCGAAACGGATATAAAGGTATTGTACTTCTGACCGGTCATTACGGCGCCGCTCAGCAGATCGGCGTAAGAAAGGCTGCTGTCACAATGACAAAGGAGCTGGGTATTCCCGTTATTGGCGTTCCCGAGTATTTTCTGGCTCTGGATGAGCAGTACTATGGCGATCATGCCGCTTTTTTTGAGACATCCCTTATGATGGAACTCTATCCCGGTTCGGTAGACCTGGATCGCCTGGGAGAAGAGCCTCACCAGGGAGTAGGCGGTCTGGATCCCAAAAAAAATGCCACCAGGGAAGCCGGTGCCCGCTATACGGATGTAATTGTCGCCCGTCTGGCTCATCTTTCCCGGCGTCTGCCTCAGTGGAGCGGAGAGCAGATTCGTTCCTATGCCAGAGCGGAGGATAAAATCCTTCAGAAACAGATTGATATGTGTAATGCTGAAAGCTGCTGGGGTGCCTGGCGGCATATTGGAGAAGGGGTTCTGGACAACTATCCTGTTTATCTGTGTGAGGAACGTTTTGATGAGCTGTCGGCCATAGCAGAAAAGCTCTGATCTTAAGACGCTAAGAAAAAAATTGACAAGCGAATGAAACCGTTATATTATCCATTCATTCGTTTTAATAAAAAATATAAACGTTTAAATAAAGAAGGTGTTAGATGATGAAACAATTGACAGGATTTTTACGGGTGTGGTTTATAGCCCTGTTTATGCTCTGTTCTCTGGGTACGCTTTCGGCTCAGATGAACATCTTTACTCTGGAAGCTGAAGCCGACCTGGTCTTCGGATATGATATGACATCCAGAGCAACAGGCTTTGATGTCGGTGGATTTGTAAGAATTATTACTGAATTAAAACCCAATTCAACTGAAACTCAGACAGGAGATCCTTTTTCCGGTCCTTATGTAGAAATCCAGTTCAAGGATGCTTTTGTCGGTGGTTACGGTGCCTGGGGGGAGACATCCAACGGTGCTCTGAACAGCAGTGTTACTTTTGATTATGCTAAACTGGGATATAAAAACTATTATGTGAAACTGTATGGTACATCAGATAATATTGACAAGGATGATGATATCTACAGCATCAATGACCTTTTCGGACATCGTTCAAAAAGTTCATTCTTTTCCGTACAAAGGAAGGCCGATAAACGTTTTGCCGGTATATATGATACAGACAATCTGAGAAACCCATCCTTTTATGAGTCCACCTCCTTCGGATACTATCCGGCCCATGTCTATCAGGATGCCTTTTCCATCGGGGCTGTAGGCGGCGGTCTTGGCGATATTGAGTTGATGGTGGCTTCCGATACATCCTGGAAGGGATTTTCTGAGTGGGGCACAGGGGAGTTTAAGGATAACAGAAATGCATATGCTTTCTCTCTGAATACAAATCTGACGGCTATACCCCGTTTTGGTCTGTCGACCAGACTGCTCTGGAGCATGGGATATAATCTTTATGATGAATCCACAGTTGCACCCCAGAAGACAATATTCGGTATCAATACAGGATATCAGATTCCCTTCCTTTTTAACTTGAACATCGTTCCCAGAGCTGGTGTGGATATGTCATGGGATAAAACTGTCGGAGGTTTCAACGAAGATTCCATAGAAGCCGCTCTTGGCGGTGGTGTGACTCTCCAGTGGCCGGGAGCTTTCGGAGATGGTGGAGAAAACCTCTTTTTCGGTGCACAGAAGGTATATTCGGGAATTACTCTGGCTGCCAACTATGAACCCGACCTTCCTGAAGTTATCGGAAACGGAAATAACAATACCAGCAGCCTAAAAATGAATCTCAGCGTCTGGAAAGATCCTGAAAGAACTAAGTGGCTGCCCCTTCCCATCGGATTTGCAGCTGCCTATGAGGTTTCTGATATTCTGATCGGTGATAACAAACAAGACCTGATGGCATCGGTAAACTACCGCTTTGACAACGGGATCTGGATTTCTCTGGGAGGCAACTATGCTTTTAATAACAGAGAAAACGACAAGATGGACTCAGGAAGTCCCTATTATGAATCCAATGTTCTGGATGCCGCTGTAGCCCTTGAATGGGAAGATATTATTAAGAATATGGATTTCAATGTCAGATATTATACAGGCGAACTGATGCCTGAAGAAGGTTCAGGGAAAGACTGGGGTACTATTACCACCGGTATTACACTGAAATATTAAAAACAGTATTCACTCTAGGCCGACATTTCCGGGATCGGGGCAATACCGGAAATGTAGGCACTGACGGTCCCGGATTTTATTCAGGGCCGTCTTTTTTTTGCCAAGGAGAATATAAGATGTCCAATCATTTGATTGTGTTCAGTCCTCATCATGATGATGCCTACTGGCAGGCCGGTGGAGTTTCTCTCTACCTGAAAGCCGCCGGATGGAAAGTGACTTTTATCACAGTAATCGGCGATCATTATCAGTGGGGCGGAGGTACTGAAAGGTACCGGGAAAAAGCAGAAGAGGCTGCCCGCCGTTTCGGTGTGGATCATGTTCTGTGTGACTTTAAATCCATGGAAGTCCAGGGACCCGACAGGCGGATGGCGGAACAGTTTACAGAACTGATCAGAGATCTTAAGCCGACACTTGCCATTACCGAATATCCTGAAGCAGTTCATCCTGATCATCAGGGAACGGCGATCAACTCCCTCAGAGCTCTGACAAAAGACTGGTATGGCGTTCCCAGAGAACTTCCGGCAGAGGTCTGGTGTTATCAGGGGTATAAACGGTATGACAATCCGGATTTTTCAGTGGATGTTTCCCCCTGGAGGGAAGAGATTCGCGAGGCCCTCTGGTATTTTGATGAATTCGGAGAAGGAGAAGCCAACGGATTGTGGCAGAACCGTCTGGGCTGCGGCATGACAGAGCGTTTTTTTGTTGCCAAAGGCAACAGTGAAAAATTTACCAGAGCTCCGGAACTGTTTCCCGGTAAGGTCTTCTTTACGGAAACTCGTTTTACCGGAGATATCATTTTTTAATTCAATAGGAAAGAGGAAAGAATCTGAAAATGGAAAAACTGAAAGATTTAAGAATAAAACATAAAGAGCTCGATGAGCTTATGAAGAAGGGCATCTTTAGGGATGAT
>JAQQAM010000214.1 GCA_028532905.1 Spirochaetales bacterium | reverse complement strand
AGATGATAGGCATGGATGACCTGATCGGTGCTGAGGAGGGAGGCTCTTTCAATACAGTTCTCCAGTTCCCGTACATTGCCGGGCCAGTGGTAGCTCATAATCAGGTCTATGGCTGAACTGGAGATTCTTTTAACGGTTTTCCTGTTCTTTCTGCTGTATTTTTCCGTAAAAAAGTCGGCCAGGAGCATTATATCCGTTTTTCTCTCTCTCAAGGGGGGAATATGAACGGGAAAAACATTCAGCCTGTAGTAGAGGTCTTCCCGGAAGGAGCCGGCAGCAATTTCCTCTTCCAGGTTTCTGTTGGTGGCCGCAATGACCCTGACATTGACCTTGATGGTTTCCGAACCGCCCACACGTTCAATTTCTCTTTCCTGCAGCACTCTCAGAAGCTTGACCTGAGTCATGGCCGAGAGCTCTCCGATTTCATCGAGGAAAATGGTACCCCCGTCAGCCATCTCGAAACGTCCTTTTCTGGTGGCCAGGGCCCCCGTGAAGGCTCCTTTCTCATGGCCGAAGAGTTCGCTTTCGATGACACTTTCCGGAAGGGCTGCACAGTTCACCTTTATAAAAGGTTTTTCCGCCCGCAGGCTGTTGTAATGGATCGCATGGGCTACGAGTTCTTTACCCGTTCCGCTCTCTCCTCTGATCAGGACAGTGGCTTCACTTTTTGACACCTGGGCGATCAGGTCGAACACTTCCTGCATGGCAGGGGAGCTGCCGATCATATTATCCGGCTGAAAACGGTCTTTCAGTTCATTCTGGAGTCTTGTATTTTCCTCTACAAGTTTCTCTTTCTCTTCCTCCGAACGCTGTCTGAGCTTTACCGCCCGGGCGATCATGGAGGCTACAATTGTCAGAAGCCGGACATCATCTTCAAGATCCAGGCTGGATTCCTGATAGGGTCTGTCAACACTGAATGCACCGATCACAGAATTCCCGCTTTTAATGGGAACACAGATAAAGGAAGTCTTCTTTCTGCTTTTTCTGGCCCCCGTACGGTCCAGAAAGGAGGGTTCTTCATCAATATCGGGAATGATCATGGGCTGACCGGTCTGAACAACTTTTCCCGTAACACCTTCTCCAATTTTGTAACGGCCCTTGATCTGCTCTTCTCTTGAAAGGCCGTAGGCTGCTTCAATGGATATTTCGCCGGTTTTTCTGTTCAGGAGCGTTATGGTTCCCCGCTCCATACCTATGTTTTCGGCTAGGGGTTCAAGAAGGGGATTGATGACCTCTTTCAGGTCAAGATCCTGCTCCAGAATCTGACTGATTTCGAATAGGAGAGTCAGCTCCTTTATTTTTCTGCGGTAATGTTTGGAATTCATTGTTTCTGACATGGGATGATCATACATATATGTAGGATGTAATGCAAGGTTAAATTTGTATTATTACTGAAGTGATTGTATTTATAAGTTTTAATTGTATAGATCAGAAAAACTGAACAAAAAAAGAGCTGCTTCCGGAGCGGGAAAGCACATATTCTCCTGCCAGCAGAATCAGGATAAACAATGACCCAGCCAGAAGGGGCAGAAGGACTGATGAACTGCCCAGGAGCTCCGGTTCTGTTGAGTCTTCTGTAAAGAGTCTGGCTTCCATGGCATCCGACAGAGCTTCTGCCTTCAAAAGAACACCATTGAGGAGGGGCTGTCCCATATGGACAAGGTTTTTCAGGGGGCTGCGGGGATTCCAGCCGCAGCGGGATATCATGGCATCTCTGATTTCGTTCATCTCTTCCAGAATCACCGGAATCAGGGTGAGAGACAGGCCCAGCTGTGTGCTGATGCGCCCGGCAGGGATCAGAGGAATATGTTTCAGAAGCCGGTAAAAAGCGGGAGTGAGGCACATGGGATCACTGGTCTCTGTAAAAAGCTGAGCCATCCACAAAATAAAGGTAAACCGGACTGTCCGGAGCCCTGCCGTGATCAGGGCAGAACTTAAAAGGGCATCGCCTGCTGCCAGAGACAGAAAATTCCCGGTAAAAATCAAGGCCGGCATAAACAGGACGGGAAGGGGAGGAGGGAGAGGTCTTCGTTTGAGGGAGCATTGCAGCAGCAACAGGAACGGCAGGAGCAGGGACAGTCTGAAGACACTTACCTGAATCAGGACCAGACTCAGGGCAATCATGATGATCAGTTTTACCCTTATGTCGGAACGGTGGAGAACCGATGATCCCGGCTGGTACTGAAACATCAGGGAGCCAGCCATGTCATACTCTCCAGATCCCGGTTTTCACCCCAGGGTTTTCTGATCCCCGCACTCTCCAGCCTGTCCAGCAGATCCGCCGGACGGCCGTCTTCCACGACTGATCCTTTGTCCATAAGAACCAGTCTGTCCGCATGAGCCAGGGACTTTTCCAGGTCATGGGTAATAAGGATAATGGTCTTTCCCTCTTTGTGGAGACGGGTAATATCTTTAAGAACATCCTGAACGCCGTCTCTGTCCAGACCGGTGAAGGGCTCATCCAGTACGATTATTTCGGGTTCCATAATCAGAACCGCCGCCAGAACACAGCGCCTTTTTTCTCCCCCCGACAAGGTATGGGGACGCCTGTTCCGCAGTTCTGAAATGGAAAATTCCCGGAGCAGGGATTCCAGCTTTTCATTGATCCGCTTCCGGGACCATTTCAGGTTTTCGGCTCCGAAGCAGATGTCCGACGCAACTGTCTGGCCCACGATCTGGCTGTCTGCGTTCTGAAAAACGAGGCCGATGCGTTTTCTGGTCTCTGTCAGGTTTTCCCTGATGTCCCTGCCCCGGAGCAGGATTTTCCCGCTCTGGGGTTTGAGCAGACCGTTCAAATGACGCATCAACTGTGTTTTTCCTGAACCGTTGGGGCCGGCAATAATGGTGAAGCTCCCTTCGGAGAAGCTGAGATTGATATTATCCAGCACCTTCCTGCCCTCTGTGTAGGTTCTAGTGAGCCCCTGTACTTCCAGCATGGTCTGTTTCCGCCTTACTCTTCTGATTTAAGAAAATTCTGAAATCTCTCTTTCAGGGCAAAGGCGAGGGCTGCGGCAGCTGCATTTTTGATGATAAATCCGGGAATAAAGGGAATCAGACCCGCCTGCAGAGCCGAAGGCCAGTCCATGGACAGACTGTATTTGAGCCAGGGGATGCCGGGAACATAGATCAGAGCCCCCGCTGTAAAGGCACCCAGAACTGCCAGAAGAACCTTCAGTCCTTTTGCCTTGTCCCCGGGAGGATTGAAGATGAAACCCCCTGCCACAGGGGCGAGGAGGTATCCGATGAGAAAGCCTCCGGTGGGCCCCATCAGTTTGGCAATGCCCGCTGTTCCGCCGGCAAAGACGGGAAGTCCGATAATTCCCAGTATAAGGTAACTGCCCACAGCCGAAAGTCCCACCCAGGGCCCTCCCAGCATACCGCTCAGCACGACAAACATGGTTGTCAGAACAATCGGAACAGGCCCCACGGGAATGGTAAAGAATGAACTGGCGGCAATAAGAGCCGTAAACACCGCAGCCAGTACGGTTTTTCTGATTTTATCTTTTGACATAATCTTTCTCCAATGAATCTGTAATTTCTTTCATATCTTTCTTCCGGGACAAATCCCAGATCTGTTTGATTTCTTTTATAACAGCAACCCTGTTCAGGTCTCTGTCCAGAAGAGATCTGACGGAGTACAGAGGGGGGGAGGGGGAATCATTCAGGTGAATCCCCAGTCCCAGGGTGTACCAGAGCATCCTGTCACCCCGGACAAGGTACTCTTCCAGAAGACCTCCGATCTTCTTTTCCCGGAGGAATAAATTTCCTTCATATGTGTAGGAAAGCATTTTGCCCGGGATACCGCCCAGGGTCTGCAGAGCACTCAAAGCCGTATAAATGCCTTTCTTTTTCAGCTGCCCGGCTGCATCCAGAGGGAGATTCTCCCGTATAACGAAGGTCATGTAGATACCGCCGCTGGGAGATTCCCAGGTATTTTCGTCCCGGCCCAGACCGGCATTCTGGTGATCGGCGAGAACGGTGAAGCTCCGGGCTTCCTCCGGCTGGACCGAGAGCTGCCTGACCGCTTCATCCATGGTTGAGTTCAGTTCTCTGTAAAACAGAATATCCTGATCGCCGCTGAACTCCAGCTTTGAAAGATAGTCTCCCTCCCGGTTGAGTCTGTACCCTTTGGAGCTGGACTCTATGGCGTATCCTTCTTCTATAAGAGACTGAATCTGCTTCCATACGGCGACTCTGGTGATACCGATTTCTCTGCTGATTTCCTCTCCCGACAAGGGGGAGTCCGATTTCTTTATGAGTGAGAGAATCTGTTGTTTTGACGTTTTGTTAACCATGGATGGTTTGGAAGGTTAACGAAAAATACAGGGGATGGCAAGTGGTATCCTCTGTTTTTCCGTATACACCCTTTACGTTTCCGGACCCCTTAAGGAAATTGTCAGGCAGGCTTATCTGCCGAATCCGGAAAATCCGGTAGTGCGACCGCCGGTTCTTCTGTCAGTTCTTCTATCTGTTCAAGAGTATCTTCATCAGGCTGTGTGTTGAAAGTGCTGATCATGGCCTCTAGATTATGGAGTCCTTCCCTGTTGTTTTCACTCACAGAATGAACTTCCTTCATAGTGGAGATTATCTCCCTGCTCCCCAGAGCGATCTCTTCAATATTGCCTGAAGCAAAGGTCGTATTTTCTCTGACTCCGGAGATCACATCTGTGATCTCTACGGCGTGGCTGCTTATCTTTTGTGATGATTCAGTAATATTGGCTGTAACTGTTTTAAGGCTTCTGGAAGACCTGACAATCTCTTCGCCTTCGCTGTTGAGGGTTTTCATCCCCTGGTTGATGGTCTCCATGGTTGTACTGAGCTCCGCCAGCCCGGCATTCAGATAATCCATTGATTCAAAGCTGGCCGTACTGGACTCTATGGCCGCATCAATCCGGTCTGCAACATTCTTCAGAGTTTCGTCAATCTGATGTGCATTTTCAGCAGTGGATTCTGCCAGGTTCCTGATTTCCTCGGCAACAACGGCAAATCCTTTACCCGCCTCTCCCGCATGGGCTGATTCTATGGCTGCATTCATGGAGAGTATATTGGTCTGATCGGAGATTTCATTGATGATATGGGTAATCTCCATCACATCCTGTATGGATTTTGCCACTTTGAGAATAATACTGTGGGACAGTTCCACTTTTGATCCGCCCTCTTCCAGACGTTCTGTCATAACAGAGGATTTGTCTCTTCCTTTTTCAGTAAGAAGGCTGAGTCCGGTAATGGAGGATGAAATCTTTTCAACGGCATTCAGGTTATTCTGAAT
Organism: Spirochaetales bacterium; assembly: GCA_028532905.1. Lineage (GTDB taxonomy): Bacteria > Spirochaetota > Spirochaetia > DSM-2461 > DSM-2461 > Oceanispirochaeta. The sequence continues at coordinate 29,030 of JAQQAM010000214.1, read as the reverse complement.
CAAAGAGGACTGGCGGTTCAGGTTGGTATTCAGTTCTTTTATCTGCAGGCTGATGGAGCGGACTGACTGTTCCGAGTTTCCTGTATCTCCTTCAATCCCTTTCAGACTCTCTTCCAGAATTTCAATATTTTTGTTGATCTGCTGGAGGGCTGCCAGAGTTTCCGCGGTTCCTGCCGCCAGGGTGTCCTGCAGACTCAGACTCTGGAAGGAGACCTCCTTCACTTCATTGATGAATGTCCCGAAGGAACTGTTGACTTCATTGATATGAGAGCCCAGGGCATTCATTTCTCTGCTCCCTTTCAGAAGGGTGCGATGGGCAAGATTCCGCTCAGCCATCTGCTTCATAGTCTGTTCCAGACCTGTAAAGCCCCGGGAGAGTCTGTTGCTGAACAGAGCCATATAAACAGCGCTGAAAAGGGCTATCACCGCACTGATAATCAGAACCTGCAGAAATGTGGTTCTGATCATCTCCTGTCTGTAAGTATTCAGCCTGTCAGTAAGAATCATAAGATTTCTGCTCACCGTATTGCTGCCGGCATTAACGGCTTCCGCATTACTGACCAGATCTCTTAAAAGCTGTCTCCAGGCGCTGTTCTCATCCCTATTCAGAGTGAGAAAGTATCCGTAGAGACCGTTGTACTGTACCTGGGAGGAGAGGGCTCCTCTTTTCTGTATTTCATGGGTCGATTTTTTAAAGGGTTCCCTGTAAAGGCTTTGGGCTTCCACACCCTCTTTGAGCGAGCTAAAGGAGGAGAGCACAGAATCGGGGAGGCTGATTCCATTACTCATTATCAGAAGGCTGTGAATCTCTTCTTCCAGAAGCAGAGCCTGTCTGTTCCAGCGTTTTACCAGCACGGCAAAATCGTTCTTTTCAAGAAAGACGGCATTGGTGTACAGCTTGAACTCATTGGCGCTGACCTGCAGTTCCGTGGCTTTCAGTGAGAGATCCTGAAGCCTCTGAAGTTTATTGAAATCTGCCATGGTGAAGGCAAGAGTGAGGACAAAAAGAATTATCACAAGAAAAGTGCTGAAAAAAAGCTGTGTTTTTAATTTCATTAAAATATTCCAAATAATATATTACTAAACAGTTATACTAGGGGGTGTCGGGGAAATTGTAAATAACCTTTCCGGATCAGTTCTCAAATATGAACCTGGGTGGTATTTTAATGATTTTTCATACGATAATGTAGGTTTAAAGCACTTTGCATCAGGGAGAATTATGAAAACTATTATCAATCCTGCTCCCTTCAGGGGAAACTTCCGGAAGAAGAGGTATTTTGAAGGCTGGTATTTAAAGCATGTTTCTGCAGACTGCGGCAGTATATACTCCTTTATACCGGGTATTTCCCTTTCTCCGGGAGACAGGCACTCCTTTATTCAGATCATAAACGGAATTACCGGAGAGACATGGTATGCCGCCTATCCTCTGGAATCATTCAGAGCAGACCGTAAGACATTCTCCGTGGAAGTGGGAGACTCCCGGTTTTCTCTGGAGGGTTGCCGGATCAGTATTGACTGTGAGGGGCTCTCTATTGACGGGGAGCTGGCGTACAGTTCCATCCTGGAATATCCCCGGAGTCTGACTCATCCGGGTATTATGGGATGGTTTTCTTTTGTTCCCGGAATGGAGTGCCGTCATGATGTGCTGTCCATGAGTCATACTCTCTCAGGACATCTTCAAGTGAATGGAGAACACTTCAGTTACAGCGGCGGGAAGGGATATATAGAGAAAGACTGGGGGTGGAATTTCCCCGGAGTGTATACCTGGGTTCATTGTAATCATTTTAAAGAGGAAGACAGCTCATTTATGCTTGCCGTGGCCTCCATACCCCTGGGGCCGGTCAAATTTACCGGATTCCTGGGATTCTTCTCATATGATGGCGTCCAGAGGGCTTTTGGCACCTGGAACCGCTGGAAGGTCAGGGATGTCAGTTTTTCAGACCCCCTTAACGGAAGGATTCTCCTGTCAGGAGGAGACGAGTCTATTGTCTGTCATATACACGGTAAACCGGGAGGCCCTTTGAAAGCCCCGTCGGGAGGAGCCATGAGCCGGGTGATCAAGGAAAGTATCAATTCTGAAATCCGCCTGGAGTACACAGATGCCGGAGGAACCACCCGTGTTTTCAATGGTTCTCCAGCTGCCTTTGAAAGGCGGATCTGACAGCTCTGCCCAGGGCTCTGACTCCTTTCTCCATGGTCTCATTCTCCATGTTTCCGAACCCGAGTATGATTCCCGGAGCCTTATCCACAGTGCCCGGAGGCCAGTAGTGGCGGAATTCAAAATCCGCCGTAATCCCGGCAGCGGACAGGATTTCGGCTGTCTTGTCGTTAAACTCCATCCCATTGAATGAGGCACACAGGTAGGTTCCTGTATCGGTTCCCCGGAGTGTCAGCTCCTCGGGGAATTCCTTTTTCAAAAGGGTGATGAATTCCTCCTGTTTCTCCTGATACAGGCGCTTCATCTTTCTGTAGTGCCGCAGCAGAAGACCCTCTTCCATAAACAGAGCCATGCCGTTCTGTACAGAAACCGGAACCCCGTAGCCCAGCAGTCTGTACCAGAGGGCGGTTCTGGAAATCATATTTTCCGGTACAATCAGATATCCCAGACGGATAGCGGGATACATAATCTGACTGAAGGTTCCTGCCGAGAGGATACGCTCCTCCCTGATGAAGTGCATGGACGGGATTTGAGAACCCTTTAGTCTGAGATCTCCTTCAAATTCATTTTCCAGTATAAAGCAGTCCAGCTCATCCGCACGGGCGCAGAGCTCCAGACGTCTGTGTATGGGCAGTACAGTTCCTGTGGGAAAAAGATGGGAGGGCGTGACGCAGATCATGGCCGTATCTTCTCCGGCAGGGATATGGGAAGGGCTTATTCCTTCATCATCGCTGAGGATCGGGAGAGGTCGGGCTCCGGCTTGAATAATGCTTCGGGTCAGGGCATTGTAGGCGGGATTTTCCAGAGCCACAGCTGTTTTTTCAGTCTTATCCAGACAGCTGTGAACCGCCAGCAGAAGAGCCTGATGGGATCCGGAGCAGATAAACAGCTGATCTTCTTCGATATTCATTCCCCTGCTGAGAAGCAGATGCTTTTTCAGAGCTCTTTTCAGCCGGAGGGTTCCCCCCGGGTTTCCGTAGGTCATTTCCGGACCTTTCAGCTGAGAAACGGCTTTCCTGAGACATCTGCCCCACTCGGTCAGGGGAAATTCGGACAGATCCGGATTTCCTACAGAAAAATCATAGTGAACTTTGTAATCTCTTTTATGTTTTTCAACATTTCTGTTTTCCGGGGGAGCGGGGAAGAGGGCCGGATCGATTTTATCAGATACATAGGTTCCGCTTCCCTTGCGGCTCAACAGATATCCTTCGGCCTGGAGCTGTTCAAAGGCTCCGAGAAAAACGTTCCGGGAAACGGCGTATTCGGCAACAAGTGTTCTGGTGGAGGGTAATTTCAGACCGGGGGGCAGGCGGCCGCTCCTGATCATCTCCCTGATCTGGCTGCAGATCTGCCGATGCAGGGTGAGATCAGACTGTTTATCAAGAGACAATATCATAAGTGGTACCTTAGAAAAAGGAGTAATTGGATCTTAAATAGAGCCACATTCGCTAGTATAACAGTATATAGCCGGCTCAGGCAAGATTTTCTGAGTCAGGCCTCAGACTTGTGCCGTATCAGATACAGGTGCAAATGACAGGAGGATGAGAAAAAATGAAAAAAAGAGCAGGCAGAGACTGTTTTGACGAACTGATCAGAAAGGGGTCTGTGAATCTCAACGGCTGTGATTCCCGGGTCTCAGGAAAAATGGAACCGGCGTTTAAGAGCTTTCTGAAAAGACTGTTTCTGGTCAGGGCTTTCCAGGGATAGGGAACACTCGAACAACCGGGCAGATTCAACCTGCCCGGCGTATGGTTTTCTAGAAGGGACCGAAGCCGATACCCACTGCAAGCATCAGGAATACCATGGACAACAGGGCTATGGACAGCTGCATTTTCCAGGTCCACTTCATCCATTTGGGGTAACTGACCACTGTGAAGCTGAGACCGATCAAAAGCAGGGCATTGGTGGGGAAAATCATATTGGAAAAACCGTCTCCCAGGTCAAAAGCGAAGACTGCCGTCTGCCTGGTCAGCCCGACAAGGTCTGCCAGAGGGGCAATGATCGGCATGACCAGGAAGGCTTTGGCCGAAGCACTGCTGATGAAAAAGTTCAGGAACAGGGTGAGCAGATAAATGTAGAAGGCCGCCAGGTAGGGATTGGTGCCGCTTATGATTTCACTGGCATGAAAGAGGATGGTATCCATAACCTTACCCCTGGTCATAATATGAGGAACACTCATGGCCATAAGAATCAGGACAATACCGGGGAGCATATTCATGGCACCGGATATAAGAATCTTCAGCAGCTCCTTTCCCTTGTATCCGATGATCACACCCGCACCGGCGCCGCCTATAAGAAACAGGAGCGCCACAGCCGGAAACGCAGCATCCGAGGGAAGAGCCGGGATGAGTCCGGCCAGAATCATAAAAACGATGGCAATTCCCAGGCATATTCCGAAAAACAGAGCCGCTTTCACCTGTGCCGGATTGGAACCGCTGCCGGCTTCCAGAACTTTTTCGGGGGAGAATTTATTCTTCACCGCCAGATCAGCCTCATACACAGGAGACAGTTCCGGGTTCTTTTCAATTTTCAGGGCGTACTTCCTGACAGCAAAGAAACAAAGAAAATAGATGGCTATGAAAAACACAATTCTGAACCAGGCTCCCGAGAACAGGGGAAGGCCGGAAAGCTGCTGAGCCACGGCAATGGTGAAAGGATTGGTTACGGCTGCGGCAAAGCCGAAACTCAGGGCCAGAAGGCTCATTCCCAGACCGGTCAGGGAGTCCCATCCCAATGCCAGGGACAGGGGAACGATGATGACAATCAGGGGAACCAGCCCCTCGTATACCCCCACAAAGGCAGCCAGGAACATCATGGCGAAGATCATGACAGCCATAAGGGTATATTTTCTGTCCTTGAATTTCCTAACAGCCACCGCCAGGAGCTCCTGCATGACACCCCCTTTTTCAAGAACCGTAAAGGACCCTCCTAAAAAGATCATAAAAAGAGACAGGACCAGCACCATCAGCCAGTTGTCCCCCCAGATCACCTCTACAGGAGATGTAAACCAGCGCCATACAGGATAATCGGCTGAATCAATATAGGTGAAAGAATCGGCCACAACTTTTTCCCGGCCCCCTTCAAAGATCCGCTCATAATTTCCTGCTGGAATCCATCGTGTCAGAAATCCGGATAAAATAATCAGAGCCAGAAGAATTCCGAAGGCTGTCAGAAAGGGTTTTACCCCGATTTTCAGCATGGAATCATCTTTTTCCTCCATACTCCCGGCGGGCATGGTTAATTCGGCTGCCATCTCGCTGCTCATGTTCACTCTCCTGTTTATATTACTGTTCTGCTTTAAGGATTTCAGATTCAGATTGGAAATACGGTATGAAAAGAGGACGAAAAAAGAGAATAATAATAGATAGGGGCATGTTTTCGATCCTCTTGTGATGATTAGATTGAGTAATTAACTGCTGTTAGTGTATATTGGAGCGCTATTAATCTGCAAGCCCGAATTAAAAAACTGTTATCCCGGGGAGTCGGAAAATTCCTTTTCAGGAAGGCCGACTCAGGGAGCCGGAAAATGGGCGCGTATAGGAAGGAAGGTGATTATGGACGAAAAAAAACTGAATGAACTGAACGGCTATCTCGAGTCGATGGATCTTCCCTTCCGTCATCCCCTGGTGGAGGCTCTGATCAGAGACGATCTGGCCGGCCGTGGTGAGAATGCCGACGACGTTACCACCAGAATATACAATCTTGCCGGTTCCGTTCCTCCCGGAGAAGAGGCTTCCCTCCTGTTTGAGCAGATCATATTCGACCTGTTCCGGGAACAGAAAAAGGCTTTTGATCAGGATGATGATGACCTGGTGGCTCCCATGCGGGAACGCCTTCTGACCCTTCTGGACCGCTGGACCCTGCTCACTGATTTTCTGCAGGAGGACAAGCAGAGCGATATGAGAGGGCGGGATGAAATTGTCCGGGAGATGGATGAACTGCTTCAGTTTGTGCACGGTCTTCTGGACAGGGTGAATCATCCGGCGGATGAAAACGGCGAATCCCTGGGCGAGCTTGATTTTCTGACACAGCAGAGTGAAGAGGTCCTGGTACGGATTATGGAGAAGATCGATGAGATTCTGAACCCCCGGCAGCCCCATGTCCATCCCGAAGGAAAAGAAATTATTCTGACCCTGAAAATCTCACTGGCCGACTTGTCCCGGCCGGTGTGGAGACGACTTAAAGTCTCGGGGCAGATCAACCTGGCCCAGTTTCACCTGGTTCTTCAGAAAACCATGGGATGGTGGGATCTCTACGGACATCAGTTTGAGCAGGCCGGCCAGTTCTGGGGCAAAAAAAGTGATGATGATAAAAAGGATATTCAGGATGAGGAAGGCTGCCTTCTTCAGACCCTCCTGGAAGAGGAGGATGATCTTCTGCACTACCATTATGATCTGCCTGAAGGCTGGCATCATAAAATCTATGTGGAGTCGGTTCAGGAGCTTCCGGCTGGTAAAGCCGTGGATTCCCCCTATGTTATCGAGTGTCTGGAGGGTGCCGGAGCCTGTCCTCCGGAAGATTGCGGCGGTCCTGAAGGCTTTCGGATGCTTATCGCCTCTTTGAAAGAGGATGCCTCTCCCGATCTGAAGGCGGACTTCGCCTGGGTGGGTGATTTTGAACCCGATGCCTTTTCCGTTGCCGATACCAACAAGGAGCTGAAGGCTCTTTTGTGATAAATCAATAGATCCGACAGAGGGATTACAGGCATGATCCAGCCTGAAGTCATTGAGAATTTACAGGGATACAGAACCGTCTATATCCCTGTAAAAGTATTTTAAGGAACCTCTACGGTAATAACATTGGAGGTCCAGCTGCCGGATTGTCCATAGGCATTGATCACAATATAGTAAGACTGCCCTGAAACCATATCCTCAGTTGCCGTACCATCATAGTCAAATTCCATAGAAGTTGATGATGCGGGTTCATAGAACCATTTATACCAGATTCTTGAATTATCTGAGGTTTTCTCCACCTGTACACAGTAGGCACTGGCATCATTCAGATCAAAAAAACCGTTTTCCTGCCAGGATATTGTCGGTGTGGTACTGACATTGGCTCCATCCACCGGAGAGCTCAGCTGGGGGCCCTCATCGTACACATAGTGGAGGCTGGTTGTGACAGTCTCGCTGCTTCCGTCATCAAACTGAAATTCATAGCTGTACTCATCTCCTCTGGAGGACGTTCCGCTCAGGGTGGTTTGAATGTAGGAATGACTGTCGTCAGTGGTAGGATTAAGCTCGTAATTTTCAGAATCAGCATCAAAAACCGAAGTGCCCCCGATGCCTTCCCCTGTTATGGCTATTGCACTGATATCCGTAATAATTGAGTCTGTATTATTTTCTATCTCAGCCCAGACAAGATACTGATCACTCTCGGGGCGGAATTTGGAATAGGCTTTAACATTCAGATCCGGTGCCGACTCGGTTGTAAAGCTGATTGTTTTATCCGCCGGGGAATCATTGCCCTCAACATCAGCAAAAGCCCTCCCGGGATTTGTAGGATTCAAAACCAGTTCATAGGTTGTATCATAATTCAGGTATCTGGTGAAATAAATGGTGAATTCCGTATCCGATGTCCACTCGTATTCGGTAGAAGCAAAGGCACTGGTAAAGCTGTATCCCATTCCCATGGCTTCAGAAAACTCCAGAACAATCCTGTCAGTCTGTACGGATACGCCTGTGGCTCCATCTTCTATTGATGTTCCAATCAGTTCCGCATCTACTAGTGATTCTGTGTCTCCGCAGGAATACAGCAATAAACTCAATGCTGTCAGCAGGAGCAGGCAAAAATTCTTCATGATTTCTCCTTTAGTGGTGTTTGTGTTTATTTTACAGCAGAAATCATAAAAAAAATGATGAGTAAAAAAGTCGGGAATTCAGGGTGCCCTAAAAAGGCTGCCTTATTCAGACTCTCCTGGAAAATGAGGATGATCTTCTGCACTACCATCATGATCTGCCTGAAGGCTGGCATCATAAAACCTGTGTAGAGTCGGTTCAGGAGTTTCCGGTTGGAAAAGCCGTGGATTCTCCTTATGTTATCGAGTGTCTGGAGGGTGCCGGAGCCTGTCCCCCGGAAGATTGCGGCGGTCCTGAAGGCATTGTTGTAATAAGCAGTTGAATCTGGGGGACCCGGATGATATTGGTTTTAATGTTTATCCTTTAATAATTTATTTACTTCTTTATCAAAATCAGAGATATAGTCTCTGTCCTGAATGACTCTGTATTTGTCATATTCTGCTTCCGCTTTTAGTTTTGCTTTAAGAGCCGATATCTTTCCCTGATCCAGTAGTATTGGGTAATCCGATAGTTCAAGAAAGCGGTCAAGAAACACAACCCAGTCCTTCATATTCATCACAATACTGCGTTTGGCTCTATTTTCAGCAAGGTCAAGATAGGCTGATACTATTCTTTCCAGTTCTTTCAGATGTTCCGTTTCAAGATAGTTTTTAGCAATAGTAACATCTGATTTAAGAATCTTGCCGTCAGGGGCATGTTTCCATGTTTTTAACCCCATATAGATTTTTGATGCATCTGCTTCTGTGTAGATTATCTCAGCTGCAGTTTTTCCCTGAATGGCCCAGTGCAATTTATTCTGAACCGTTGCAAAGAATTCTTTTGTTACATCAGAGTTCTTGTCGTAATCGGCAGAAAGAGCATAGATGTCTGTGATTTTCTGATAGAACCTTCTTTCACTAAGACGGATTTCCCTGATACGTTCAAGAAGTTCATCAAAGTAATCCTGGCCGAAATGCTGTAGAGATTTCATCCTCTCATCGTCCATGGCAAAACCTTTGATGATGTATTCATGCAGAACGTCTGTTGCCCACTTTCTGAATTCTATTGCCCTTTGAGAGTTTACTCTATAGCCAACAGCTGTAATAGCTTTCAGGTTATAATACTTAACATCATGTTCCTGAGTTTTCCCATCAATGGCTCCGTGCGGAGTGGTATGTCGGAAATGTCGACATACCACTTGTTCTTCCAGTTCTCCATCGATGAAGATCTGCTTTAGATGTTCAGCTACTGTACTTCGCCCTTTTTCGAATAATTCGGCAATTTTTTTTTGTGTAAGCCAGAGAGTATCCTCAAAAAAGAAAACGTCTATGTTTACTTTTCCGGAATCGGTCTGAAATATAACATAATTATTCAGAGGCTGAAGGTCATTCTGATTTGTATTCATATGAAATTCCAAACTCCTTGCCGAGATATTGAGAAGCCTTAACCGCACATATCTATATTACTCCAGCGGAAGTAAAATAAAAGTACTTTTTCGGTATTTACTTGCTAACTTTGGTTAGTATCACCACGTTTTCTATGATTTCCTGCGCCAGGGATCATAAGGGCGGCAAAGCCGGTCCTGCCGGCCCCCGGGCCGGAAGGACGGAACCCCTGACGAGCCCGACTGCCGCCTGAAAGGAGCAGGGGCGCCCAAAAGAAAATAGCCTAAAAAAAGGCTGCCGAATAAACCGGCAGCCCTGATTTCAATTACAAATCTGCAAATATCCTAGAACACAATCTCCAGAACCTCTTCCAGTTTTTCCACAGGATGGAATGTGATTCCCTTGCGGATGTGCTCGGGTATCTCATCCAGATCCCGCTCATTCTGTTTGGGGATGATAATGTCCTTCACCTTGTTCCGCCGGGCGGCAATGGTTTTTTCTTTCAGGCCCCCGATGGGCAAAACCTTCCCTGTAAGAGACAGTTCTCCGGTCATGGCCAGATTCTTCTTCATCACCTTACCCATGGCCAGGGAGAGAAGGGCTGTGGCCATGGTGATTCCCGCTGAAGGTCCGTCCTTGGGAGTGGCTCCTTCCGGGATATGGAGGTGAATGGTGTTCTTGGTGAAAAAGTCTTCCGCCACTCCGTAGGAGGAGGCAATCTGTATCACCCGGCTGAAGGCGATGCTGGCGGATTCTTTCATCACATCTCCCATCTGTCCGGTGAGCTGCAGACCGCCCTTGCCGGGAACATTGATGGCTTCGATGATCAGGGTATCCCCCCCCAGACTGGTCCAGGCCAGGCCGACGGACATTCCGGGTATGCTGACCTTTTTGATCTCATCGTCCCGGAAAATGGGCTTTTTCAGATACTCTTCCAGATTGGCCGTTGAGATTCTGATGGGAAGCTCTTCGGTCTCCATAACAATTTTTCTGGCTGCTTTTCTGTGAATCTTGTCGATGCATTTTTCAAAGGTTCTGACTCCTGCTTCCCGGGCATAGCCGTCCACAATGGCCCTGAGGGCTGTCTTGTTATAGGCAATCTGTCCTTTCTTCAGACCATGCTTTTTCAGGGATTTGGGAATGAGATATTTCTTGGCAATTTCAATTTTCTCGTCGGTGATATATCCCGAGAGCCTGATGATCTCCATTCTGTCCAGCAGGGGACGGGGAATGGTATCCAGGGTATTGGCCGTGGCAATAAAGAGGATATGGGACAGATCATAGGGGAGATCCAGGTAGTGATCCCGGAAGGCAATATTCTGCTCGGGGTCCAGGACTTCCAGCAGGGCTGATGAGGGATCGCCCTGGTAGGACTGCCCCAGTTTATCAATCTCATCAATCATAAAAACAGGGGCTTTGTTCTTGACGATTTTCAGACCCTGTATGATTTTACCGGGCATGGCGCCCACATAGGTCCGGCGGTGACCCTTTATCTCTGCTTCATCCCGCATTCCCCCTACAGAGAAGCGGAAAAACTCTCTTCCCAGGGCTCTGGCCACTGACTTGCCAATGGACGTTTTTCCCACTCCCGGAGGTCCCACCAGAATGATGATGGATCCTTTGGTATCTTCCTTGAGTTTACGGACAGACAGATATTCGAGAATCCTTTCCTTCACATCTTCAAGACCGTAATGGTCCTGGTTGAGGATCTTTTCCCCTTTGGCAATGTTTATGACATCCGGTTCCGGATCTTCCCAGGGGAGGGTCACTATGGTTTCCAGATAGTTTCTTGTGACAATATATTCAGAGGAAGAGGGGTCCATCAGAGAAAACTTCTCCAGTTCCCGTTCCACCTGTTCCTTGATCTCTCCTTCAAAATCGAGCTTGTCCACCATTTCCTTGAACTTAAGGTACTCGCTGGACTTGGAATCCACCGGTTCTCCCAGTTCTTTCTTTATGGCTTTGATCTCTTCCCGTAGAAAGTATTCCCTCTGACTCTTTTCAATCTTCTCATTGATCTGGGAGGCAATCTTTTTCTGAATCCTCAGAAGGTCCTGTTCCTTTTTGATATAGACCAGAACCTGTTCCATCCGGGCTCTTACATCCAGCTGCTCCAGTATCTGCTGCTGCTGATCCCTGTCAATATTCAGGATGGATGTGATGAAGTCGGCAATTTTTCCGGGATTGTCGATGTTCACCATGTTCAGGCGCATCTCTTCGGAAAAAAGAGGATTGTCTTCGGAAATCTGTTTCATTTCGGATATGACCGAACGGGTCAGGGCTTTCAGTTCATCCTTCTGCTCATCTTCAATGATATCATCCAGGTACTCCACCGCCGCAATCAGGGGGGCTTCGCTGGTAAAGAACTTCCGGATTTTAAACCGTTTGACCGTGGAGATGAAAATATTGACTCCCCCGTCGGGAAGGTTTATTTTCTTGACAATTTTGGCGGCAGTACCAATCTGATAGATATCTTCGGGTCCCGTGGCGCTCTCATCCTCCTCCTTCAGAAGGATCAGTCCTATAACCTTATCGTTTTCCATGGCCTGGTTCACAATATCAATATCATCATTTGAAGTGATCATGATGGGTGTGAAGATTCCCGGGAAAATCGGTTTTCCAAGAAGGGGGACTATAAATAATTTATCCGGTAATGCCTGTTCTGCAACAATGATCTCTTTTTCTGGCATGCTTAACCTCTATTTTAATATTCAATTTAGAATTTAAATTTTCTGACCCTTAAAGGCAAGTGATTTCTCTCTTTTCCACCTCCGGTCTTTTCCCTATACTGAAGCGGGAGTACTGATGAATCGACATATCAAGGAAAATTACATCCCTCTGAAAACCTCCGATCTGGGAGAAAATCACAAGCTGGTCCTGGTTCTGACTCCGGAACAGGGACTTATCAGAACGGCCGTTTTTGGGGTCAAAGGGAAGAAGGGGGGAAGTAAACGGGTCCTGATTCAGCCTTTTTCTTTGTGCCGGGGAGATTTCTATTATGATCCGGTAAAAAAACTGTGGCGTCTGGATGAGGGGGAATGTCTGGAAAGCCGTGATACCTATCATCAGCATCTGAACCGCTATTACGGAGCTCTCTTCTGGGCCGATCTGATCATTCAAAGTCATGCGGGAGGAGGGAGCCGGGAGTTTTTTCAGATCTCTGCAGATTACTTCAGGGCGCTGGACACAGAGGAGAGCTCCCGTATTCCCCTGATCTTTCTGAAAACAATCTGGATCTATCTGGGCTTTGAAGGTATCCGTCCGGATCTGTCTGCCTGTTCCCGCTGCGGCCGGAAAGCACCGGATACAAGAGCTGTCTGCTACAGTCCGGAAGGGCAGGTTATCTGCTCGGACTGCCGCATGCACAGCCTTCCCGTGTTAAGCGGCCCGGCCCGGGATCTCCTTCTGGATAACTTTCAGAAGGCAGCAGAATTATCCGCCGGAACCGCCCAAGAGCTGGCTTCCTACCTCCTTTCTATTCTCAAGTCTCTGTTTCGTATCAGAATGGATGAAAATTCATTAAAAATTATCCTGAAAACAGATTTGTAGATTTGCGTATATGGCATTATGACCATATAATTTCATTAAAGTTAAAAATCTAACATATAATGGGGTTTTTTCATGAGAAATCAACGCCGCCTCAGAGGCACGCTGGCCTTTCGGCTTAATATCTATTTCCTTATATTTCTGACAGTTATTTTCGGAGTTCTGGGATATTCCATTATCAGGACGGCCAATACCCTCATAAAGGAAGAACAGAAAGCGAATCTGATCAGACTGTCCGATTCCATTACCGATATGCTGAACCTGCAGATCAACAGTGTGGGTGAGCTTGCCTATGCCCACTCCATCAATCCGGTTTTTTCCGAAAGCCTTGTGAGGGGTGATTTTTATCAGGTGGATACGGCATTGACAAAGCTGAAAAGACAGAGCAGCTTTTTTGAAGATGTGTTTCTTATGAATAAAAATGGTATTGTCATCGGCACAACGGATCAGAGACTGCGGAATCAGGATTATTCCAATACGGACTATTTTCTGGAAACAATGCGCACTTCCAATCATTTTCGTATAGATCCTGTTGTTCTGAAAGCAGGTGTCACCGGCTATCCGGCCTCAATGGTCAGTGCTCCAGTTGTCCATAACGGTGCCAATGTGGGGGTTCTTGTCATATCCATAAATATGCAGGCCTTTGGTGATGAGCTGATTGTCAGCCGGATGATCGGCGAAACCGGGTACTCCTATGTAATCGACAGCCGGGGGGTGGTCTTTATTCATCCCGACCCTGAGAATATCTTTCTCAATTCCTACAGTCTTGATTTTATTAACAAAGTGCGGGAATCGGGAGAACAGAGTCTCTACCTGGCCTATGAAGATAGGGGCGTTAAGAAACAGGGTGCTTTTGTCAGGATGGAAAATCCTCACTGGCTTGTTGTCACAACTGTAGATGACAGCGAAGTCTTCCGTATTTCCAGATATATTACAAGGATTCTGATAATACTCCTCCTGGCAGCCGATATCTTCCTTATCTTTTTTCTGGGATTTATCGTTAGAAGAAGAATTACCAGCCGCCTTCTGCCTCTGGAACAGCTTATGGGTCAGGCCTCGGAAGGCATCCTGACTGAGAGAGGAATCAGTCAGGGGAATGATGAACTGGCCAGTATCACCGAAAGCTACAACGGCCTTATTGAATCACTGGGCGGTTTCTTCTCAGAACTCAAAGGCAGGATGGCCGATATGGAGGAAGGTGGAGCGGATCTGGCCGCCAATATGGAGGAAACAGCTGCATCGGTCCATCAGATAAAAGCCAACATCGACAGTTCCATGAAACAGATCAGAACCCAGGATACCAGTGTCCGGGAGACCGCCACGGCTGTGACCCAGTTGAGCAGTAATATTGACTCTCTTGAAAAAGCCATCGACCGGCAGAGCAGCAGCGTCCTGGATTCCTCAAGCTCTGTTGAAGAACTGATAGCCCAGATAACGGCTATCTCCAAATCCACCGAAGAAGCTCGGGAGTGTATGGAAGAGCTTGTTGCCGCTTCCCGGACAGGACGGGAGAAGCTGAACCAGGTGGGAGTCCTGGTGGATGAAATTTCCGAAGGCTCCCACAAGCTGGAAGACGCCAATAAGCTGATCTCCAGCATCGCTTCCCAGACCAATCTGCTGGCCATGAGCGCCGCCATTGAGGCCGCCCATGCCGGAGATGCAGGCCGGGGATTTGCGGTTGTGGCCGATGAGATTCGAAAGCTGGCCGAGCAGTCCTCCCAGCGTTCCAAGGAAGTGAAGGAATCCATCAACCTGATCAATGCAGGCATACTGGAGGTTGTGGATGGTTCCCGGGAATCGGGATCATCCTTTGAAGCGGTACAGGACGGGATCGGCAGAATGAACCGGATTACCGGTGAAATACGTTCCTCCATGGAGGAGCAGGCTGCCGGAGGCCGGGATGTACTGGAAACCCTGGGTGATATGAAACGGATTACGGTCAACGTAAAAGACCAGTCTCATGAAATGAGCCGGGGCAATGAGGTTATCAGAGGATCTGTGGATGTGCTGAGTACGGTCAGTATTCAGGTGCTCCAGGCTATGGAAGAGATCAACAACGGTATAAATGAGATCAATCAGTCTGTGAACAATATTGCCGCCCTTTCGGAGAAAAACAGAAATAATATTGAAGCTGTACGGGCAGATGCCTCAAAATATGAGGTATGATAAGACTTTTTCTGGCTCTCCCTCTTTCTGATAAGGATGGCTCACTCCTTTATGAAAGATGGGACGCCCGCCGTTTTTCATCTCCTTTCGTGCGCTGGATTCCGGCACATCAGTATCATGTGACTCTCATCTTTTTCGGTGAACTGGACAAGGGGGATCTCCCCGGGATCTGCACTCTGATGGATGAGGCTGCCGCCCTGTACCCCCCTTTTACACTGAACACCGGAGGAGCCGGTCAGTTCCCTTTACGGGGGCAGCCCCGTGTGCTGATCGAGAGGCTTGATGATACCCGGGACGGGGCTCTGGCGGCTTTCAGACAGTTTCTGTATGTCTCCCTGCAGAGCAGATTTTCCCTTGAGAAAAAACGGTTCAGACCTCACATCACAACAGCCAGAATCAGAGGCCAGGCAGGAGGGGGCAGGAAAAATCCGGTTCCATTGGATACATTTACTGCCGGGGGCAGCACTCTGGAACTGTCTCTGGATGAACTGGTTCTGTTTGAATCTGTACTCAGACCCGAGGGCGCTGTGTACAATCCTGTGTACTGTGTACCCTTAACAGGCCGGGATGCAGGCATTCGGAAGGGAAGATAAGGATTGACCGGTACAATATAAGGGCTGACAGGATCGGCTTTTTAAGAGTATTTTAATAGATAATGCGATAAAGAGATGAAAGGATGACGCAGCCCCGGGAGACCCTGCTGCAGTCGGAGGAGTTGCCATGCGGACAGCTGATATTATTATGAAAAAACGGAACGGCGGAAAACTGTCTGAGGAAGAACTGCGTTTTTTTATTCAGGGCTTTGTCAGCGGTGAAATCCCCGATTATCAGGCTTCCGCCTGGCTGATGGCCGTCTATTTTCAGGGTATGGATCCCGAAGAGACCGGACATCTGACCCGGCTGATGATGGAATCGGGTGATGTAATGGATCTCAGTTCTCTGAAAGGGCCTCTTGTGGACAAGCATTCCACCGGTGGTGTGGGAGATAAAACATCCCTGATCCTGGCTCCCCTGGCGGCGGCCTGCGGTGCCCAGGTGCCCATGATGAGCGGCCGGGCTCTGGGCCATACCGGCGGAACCCTGGATAAACTGGAATCTGTAAAAGGATATAATGTCTCCGTTTCTCAGGATGAATTGAAGGACATTATCGCCGCAGCCGGTTATGCTGTGATCGGTCAGACGGAGGAAATTGTTCCCGCCGACCGCCGGATGTATGCCTTAAGGGATGTGACATCCACTGTAGAATCCATTCCCCTGATTACAGCCAGTATTCTGAGTAAAAAACTGGCCGAAGGGGCGGATTCCCTGGTATTTGATGTGAAATGCGGCTCCGGGGCTTTTATGAAAACCCTGGCCCAGGCCGAGGAACTGGCTGCGTCTCTTGTGAAAACGGGAGAGAGCATGGGCCGGCGGGTCATTGCGCTGATTACAGAAATGGAAGAGCCTCTGGGACGGATGGTAGGAAATTTTCTGGAAGTGGAAGAGTCCTGGAATTGTCTGACAGGGGTCGGCGCTCCGGATCTTATGGAAGTCACCACAGCCCTGTGTGCCCGTATGCTGGTGGCCGGAGGAATCTGCGGTGACAGCGAAGAAGCTTCGGCTCTGTGCCGGAGTAAAATCAGCTCCGGAGAAGGGGCCGATTACTTTAAAAAGAACATGATGGCCCAGGGAGCCGACTGGGACTGGTTTCTCAGCCGCTGCGGCAGTTGGCGGGCACCGGTGAAAGCCGATTTCCGGGCGGACCGGGACGGATATATCCGTGATATTGATGCCTTTGGTACAGGAATGTGCGCTCTGGGACTGGGGGTCGGCCGCAATAAGGCCACAGATTCTGTTCAGCCTCATACGGGAATCCATTTTCTGAAAAAACGGGGCGCTCCGGTCAAAAAGGGCGATGTGATCTGTGAACTCTTTGCCGTGAACGAGGGGGATGCGGATAAGGCTCTTACAGCCCTGGAGTCCATCGTTACCATCGGTTCTGCCCCCCTGGAAGCAAAATCTCTTATTCTGAAAGAAATTGGAGCCTGAAACTGTAATAATGAAGTGGAATAAAAAAGCTATTGATAATCAGCCGGTGAGAGACCTGGCCGGAAGAACCGGTATGGACCTTTTGCAGGCATCCATACTGCTGCGCCGGGGATTTTCCCTTGAGGACAGCCGGTTCTTCTGCGAGGATGATCTCAGGTATCTTCATAATCCTTTCCTCTTCCGGCATATGGCGGATGTGGTGGACCGGATTCATACGGCCGCCGAGGAAGAAGAACATGTTCTGATCTGCGGCGACCGGGATGTGGACGGGATCACCTCCACTGTTCTTCTGTATGAAGCGTTGAAGGAAGCGGGAATCACCGCTGAGTGGCGGGTGCCTGTGGGGGATGATGCCTACGGTCTGAATCCCGAGGTGATCCGCGACTTTGCCTCCCGGGACGGTTCGCTGATTTTCTGTGTGGACTGCGGCATCTCCGATTTCCAGGAGATCGCCCTGGCGGGGGAACTGGGAATCGATGTGGTTGTTCTGGATCATCACAACCCCAGGGGAGATGAGCTGCCGGACGCCCTGTGCATCATCAATCCCAAAGTAGCCGAAGACCGGTATCCCTTTGAAGGACTGGCAGGCTGTGCCGTGGTTTCCAAGCTCATCTGGGCTCTCTGCTTTTCCCGGACCGAACTCTACAATCAGGGATACTGTTTTTTTTATGTCAACAGTTCTGAAGGGCAGCTGGAAATCTACCAGTACGTCAATCTTGTGGAAACCGGCAGGAAAACCTACGCCCTGGATGAGCCCCTGCCCCTGGAGGAACTATCCGAAACCCTCAGGGGCTGGCCCCTGTTCAGCTATGATCTGCCCGGGCAGAAGCAGGCTCTGGATGATCTTTTCGGAAGTGCGGCGGATCTGCATCTGACCGACCTGGCCGTTGAAGTGTGCCGGGATTTTCCCTCTCTTCAGGGCATGAGTTTTCAGACCCTCCGGGATAAAAGCCGGCTGGCCCGGTACAGTCTGGATGCCCCGGATAACGGCGAGGCTTTTCTCCATCTTTTTTCCGGTCTTATGCTCAAGCGCTACAGTTCGGCCTTCAGTTTTTATGAAAACAGCCTCGATCTTGTGGCTCTGGGAACCCTGGCGGATCTGATGCCCCTGGTGGACGAGAACAGAATCACCGTGAAACGGGGGGTTCCTCTTCTGGCTAAGGCACAGCGGCCCGGATTGAGAGAGCTCTTTATCCGTCAGCGGATACTGGGCAAGCCCCTGGAGAGTAACGATGTCTCCTGGTCTATCTCTCCCTGGATCAACTCATCCGGGCGCATGGGACAGGCCGATAAAGCTGTAGAGCTGTTTATCACAGAGGATGAAGCCAGGAGGTCCGCTCTGGCGGATGAACTCCACAACCTGAATCAGGAGAGGAAAAAGCTGGGGGACTCTCTGGGTGAAAAGGTTCTGGAAGAGAGCCGGGAGAGCCTGGAAGAGTACAGCAGTAAACTGACCCTGGTACGGTCTCAGGATATTCCCCGGGGGATCACCGGTATTCTGGCGGCCAGAATGGTCAATGCCTTTTCCGTCCCCTCCCTGATCCTGGCCCGGCAGCCCGACGGCAGTCTTTCAGGCTCCATCCGCAGTCCCCGGGGCTGTTCCATTCAGGATCTGCTGGGGCACCATGCAGACCTGTTCACCGATTACGGCGGCCATGACTGTGCTGCGGGGTTCAGTATGGAAGCATCAAGGGAAAAAGACTTTCTGGCCATGCTCAAGGAATACTGCCGGAAATGGAAGCCTGATATTCGGGAGGATATTCCCGAAGTGGATGCCGAAGTTCCCTCTGATTTTCTGAAACCCGAGCTCTGGGATATGGTCAGCCGGCTGGGACCTTACGGTGAAGGATTCAGACCTCTGACCTTTTTGAGCCGGGATATTCTCATTGAAAAATCGGAACTCATAGGAAAAGAGCCCCAGAATCACTTAAAATTTCTGTTGAGCACAGAGATCAGCAAATTTCCGGCTCTGTACTGGAATGCTGCCGAAAAGTTTCAGGAGTTTATGCGTCCTGACAACAGGGTGAACCTGTTGTATCATGTAAATCGCAACAGCTATATGAACAGAGAAACCCTTCAGATAACCGTTATTGATATGGAGCCTGCCAATTGAAAAAAACAATTCTATCCGCCCTGTTTTGTCTATTACTGCTTTTTCTGCCGGCTTTCAGCCTTACGGCGGAAACTCTTCTTTCCACACCCCATGCCTATCCCGGCGATATTCTTACGGCTGTGGTGTATCAGGGGGAAGCAGGGGATGAGATTCTTTTTATGCTGGAAGACAGTAATGGTACGGTCCGCTCCAATGCCCCGGGGCTTCCTTTTGAAATGGAGGAACTGTCCGGAAACAGTTATATAGGCCTGTTGGGACTGAACTCCGATCTGAAAGCAGGAACCTACAAGCTGAGGGCTGAAATCCGCAATGGCAGGGGCCTTTCGGTCTATGAAAGACCGGTGCTCATCCGTTCCCTGGATTTTAAACAGGAGGATATCCCCCTCAATCAGAAGATGAGCAGCCTCCGGACCGATGATTCTGAAGCCAGAAGGGATCAGGCCCGCCGGCTCTGGGCACTTCTGAATACCCGGTCTGCCGGGGGGGCACCGGTGAAAGGCGTTTTTCTCTCTCCTGTTGAGGAGTTTATTCCCACCACCTGGTACGGAGACCGGCGTGTCTATCTTTATTCCGACGGGGGCGAGGCCGCTTCTCTTCATAACGGCCTGGATATGGCCGCTGAAACCGGGACGGAAATTCTGACGCCCATGGAAGGAACCGTAGTGATGACAGAAAACAGAATCATCACAGGAAATACGGTTGTTCTGGAGCATCTTCCCGGGGTTTACACCCTGTATTATCATATGGACAGCATTGCCGTGAAGAAGGGAGATGAGCTTGTTCAGGGAGATCTGCTGGGAACCCTGGGGAGCACCGGACTGGTTACGGGACCCCATCTTCACTGGGAGCTGAGAGTGAATACAATTCCTGTTGACCCGGAGAGATATCTTTCCCGCCCCCTTATTGACAAAGATGAAATATTAGCCATAATAAACGATACTAACGAACAAGGGAGGTGATTCAGTATCGCCAACATAAGAATTAGTGATGACGAGCCCCTGGAAAAGGCAATCAAAAGGTTCAAGCGTATGGTGGAAAAGGAAGGTATTATCCGTGAATGGAAAAAACGGGAATACTTTGAAAAACCCTCCACTATTAAAAACCGGAAGAAAAAAGCCATGATCAGAAAGCAGGCTAAGAAACTCAGAAAAACTGAGAACCACCGGAGATAATCACTTAAACTAGCAGAGGCTGTTTCATTTATTTGAAACAGCCTCTTTTTTTTGCACCACGGATCACCGGTTTGCCTATTGAGGGAACAGGTATAGGTACGTATATGCTGACTGTGGAGTAATCGCTGAACTCCTTTTCCTAATTTTATTTTCCGTGTTAGAATAAGGCCATGAACTCCTGGCTGCAGTACCTCATTTTATTTCTTGCCGCTTTTTCCCTTATCATTCTGGCTGTTATTTTCAGAGTCCGCCGGAACAGGGAACAGCAGAAAAACCTGACTCTCAACAGTACTCTTCAGAAGCTGATCAATCAGGATCAGTATGAGTATTATCTTATTGATGTACGGTCGGAAGCAGAATACAGAAAGGGGCATATTCCCACAGCCATCAATGTTCCCTACGGGAATCTGGGGTCCTTCCTCCCCACAGATAAACTGTTTACCAATATGGTGGTTTACGGCCGATCCCCCATCCAGTCCAGCCGGGCTGCCGCCATCCTCAGTGATGCCGGATATTTTAATGTGACCAGCTTTGGTCCCATCTTCAAGTGGCGGGGACCGGTGAGCCGCGGCCTGAACAGCGGGGACGGGAAGAAAGACACAAGCTCGTCTCCTGCCTGACTCAGCCTTTAAAACTATTTCTGTCCTCTCTCTCAATTGTTGATTATATTTTATGGTATCTTCTGCCTCATTCAGGGAGTCCTCCGATCCCTCTGAATTTTGATTTTATGAGCAGAACTGAAGGAGCAATGCATGTCAGATAAGATCTGTCCCCCCGCCTTTGAGCTTATTTCCACAGATGAGCTGGAGGAATACAGGGGAAAAGGATACTACTTTAAACATAAAGCTACGGGTTGTGAAATTTATCATGTTCACAATGACGATGAGGAGAATGTTTTTTCTTTCAATTTCAGGACACCCCCGGCAGACAGCAGCGGGGTAGCTCATATTCTGGAGCATTCCGTATTGTGCGGCTCCCGGAATTTCCCTGTGAAAGATCCCTTTCTTTCCATGATGAAGGGCAGTGTCAACACATTTCTGAATGCCATGACCTATCCCGACAAAACCCTGTATCCCGCAGCCAGTGTTCTGGAAAAAGATTTTTTCAATCTGATGGCTGTGTATGGTGATGCCGTCTTTTTCCCCATGCTGAAGGAAGAGGTCTTCCGTCAGGAGGGACACCGTCTGGAGCTGGATGAGAAGGGAGTTCTTCAGAGAACCGGTATTGTCTACAACGAGATGAAAGGCAACTATTCCTCCCAGGAGGGCATCGCTTCCGAATGGTCCATCCGGTCTCTGTTTCCCGATAATCCCTATGGTGTGGACTCCGGCGGAGATCCGGAGCATATTCCCTCTCTGAGTTATGAGCAGTTTCTGGAATTTCATAAGAATTTGTACCACCCCTCAAACTGCCGGATCTTTCTGTATGGGGACATTCCTTCGCAGAAGACTCTGAACTTTATTGAAGAACGGTTTCTTCATGAGTTTGATAAAAGGGACATTGACTCCCGGGTGGCTCTGCAGTCCTCATGGTCAGCTCCTGCCGCTCTCGAGAAATCCTGGCCCCTGGGAAAAGGGGAGGATACAAAGGGCAAAAGCACCATCAGTCTGAACTGGAAACTCTTTGGGCATGGAGATCCGGTCCGGCAGCTGAGTATGTCCATTCTGGCGGAGATGCTGATCGGAAATGCGGGAGCCCCTCTGTCCAAGGCCCTGCTTGAATCCGGTCTGGGTGACGATCTGTCTCCTGTGAGCGGTGTGGACTTCGATCTGAATGAAGCGGTTTTCAGCGTGGCTCTCCGGGGAACGGACCCGGACAAGGCGGATGACCTGCAAAAGCTGGTGTTCCGGACCCTCGGGGATCTGGCAGAGAAGGGGTTTGAAGAAGATCTGAAAGAAAGCTGTCTCCGGCTGGTTGAATTCCGGGACAGAGAGATCAAAGGAGGCGGTCCCTTCGGGATGAGGCTGCTCCGGAAGGTAATGAAAGGCTGGAACTACGGGCTGGCTCCCGAGCAGTCCATCCGTTTTTCTCCTGTGATCAAAGAGATCAGGAAAAGGGCGGAAGAACCGGGGTACTTTGAATCGATTCTCAGGGAGTGGGTCCTTGAGAATCATCACTGGACCCGTGTCACCGTCCGCCCTGACACAGAACTGCAGAGCCGTCAGGAGAAAGCCCTGAGAGAGGAGCTGGATCGGCTGCAGAAGGATTTTTCCGAAGAGGATCTCAAGGTCCTGGAAGAGAAGAACAAGGCCCTCCAGGCTTTCCAGGATGCAGAGGATACAGGTGCTGTTCCCTTCCTGCGGAAATCAGATATCCCTGTAAAGGTGAAGCGGCTTCCCTTTGAAGAGATTCCCTCAAACCGGGGGACCGTACTGGGGCAGTCCGTGTTTACCAACGGCATCCTGTACAACGATATGGCCTTTTCTCTGAAACATCTGGATCCGGCGTATTATCCCTATCTGCCCTTGTTTTCCAAACTTCTGGCAGGCTGCGGCCTTCCCGGTGTCTCCTATGACAGAATTACCCGGGAACTGTCTCTGAAAACCGGAGGTTTTGCCGCCAATCTGGAGGCGGGACACAAGGTGGGTGATGCACCTGATCAGCAGCCGGAAGTCTTCCTCTATACCCGGCTGAAAATGCTGGAGGGACAGAGACAGGAAGCCCTTGAGCTGGCCTCCTCGCTCATGCTGAATGCAGATTTTGATAACCTGGTGCGCATTGAGCAGATTCTGATGGAGCTGTGGAATGATATGAAGTCTTCCCTGGTTCCCGGAGGGCACTCCTATGTTCTGATCCGGGGGGCCAGCCGTTTCAGTTCTTCGGCTGCACTGGAGGATCGGATGTTCGGAATCGGACAGGTCCAGTTTCTAGAACAGCTGCTGAACCGGAAGGACAGACTGCCGGAGCTGGCTGCCCTGATGAAGGATCTGAGAGCCGTCATATTCAATGCTGATCATCTGATCCTCAACCTCACCATGGATGAGCAGGCCGTACAGGATCACAGGGAGGCCATGGTGCAGTTCTGGATGGAAACCCTCCCTGACTCAGCTGCCGAAAGCCCCGTCAGATCAGACCTGGCATCTGATATTGACATGCCTGCTCCGGCACCCGCTCTTACGGAAGCAGAAGGACTGGGAATCGGAGCCTCCATCGGTTTTGTCGGGAAGGCAGTGCGGGGCAGCTCACTGGAAGAGAAAGCCCATGCGGCCGATTCTCTTTTGAGCCACCTTTTGAAGACCGGACCCCTCTGGGAGAAAATCAGAATGAAGGGAGGCGCCTATGGAGCCTTCAGTCATCTCTCCGGTCTGGACCGGATTTTTTCCTTTGCCACCTACAGGGATCCCGAAATAGAGAAGTCCCTGGATGCTTTTGAAGAGAGCCTCAAAGAGTACCTGGAGTTCTCGGATGATGAAGAGCTGGAAAAGGCTCTGATTTCGGTTGTGGGAAAGGAGATGAAACCCCTGTCTCCCTCAGAGAAGGGGATGATTGTCCTGAAACGCCGGCTGTATAATATCAGTGATGAAATGCGGCAGAATAAGCGGGATTACCTGATGAACTGCGGAACCGAAGAGATCCGGAAAGCCGGAGACACTCTTTTATCCCGCTGGAATGAAGACGGTATAACCGTTATGGCTCATCCTGAAAAGCTGGATAAGGCATCAATCCGCTTTCCCGGGCTTAAGGCGAACCGGGTAGAACTGCCCCAGTAGGGAAAAGAGAATCAGAAGCTCAAAAACCACAGCGGTTCTGAGGTTGCCCTGATGCCAGAAGGTCAGATTGACCAGGAGCATCAGGAGCCACACAATCTGCTGAGCCAGCCAGAACCGGCTGAATCCCTTCCTCTTTCCCCGGAGAAGACAAATCGCCGGAACAAGGTAGAAGGGATGAATCAGGAGTATGTTTATATTGCCGGAAGCCACATCATGGTTGGTAAAAAAGGTGATAAAGTAAAATACCAATCCGAATACGGAAAGGGCCGTCATAATCAGGGTATAAGCGGCGCGTCCTGAAATCCTGGCCCGCCGGGATGATGAGGATGATGCTCTTTGCAGAAATAGCAGGATCAGTCCCCCCAGAAGGCCTGTGAGCAGAGCTCCGGCTGTATTGGCGGGTATCTTCTCCGGGATAGCCCTCTGTACGGTGGATTCGGCCAGCTGCTCTTTGGCCAGAACAGCACTGACCGGACCTGAGTCGGACGCAATAGTCAGTTCATCCAGCTGCCGCATCAGTTCATCCGGAAGAAACATGGTATCCCACCAGCTGATCTCATCGTCAATAGAATGCCCCTGCAGCAGGGAGAGGAGCCAGTCCGGGAAAAAGCTGTGACTGGTTCTGCTGCGGAACATGGTTCTGTAGGTTTCCCCCGAGGGAACAGCACTGGCGGCATACAACTGTCCATCCAGGGCTTTGTCTATAATATCTCTGGGTCTTGTGGAGCAGTTGTCCCGGTAGTGATGGTACAGATAGGTGTTGTTCTCCGGTTGTATCTCATTCTCCAGAAAAATCTGCATGTCTTTTATTCTGTCCTGTGGGATATTGAGCTGCTGGACGGTTACATTTCTGTTTTCACGGACAATATAGTTCAGATAGGCTCTTCCGGAGACTCCTATTTTCAGATAGATCAGCCGTCCCATGGCAAAATTGCCGTAGAAATTCTCCGATTCAAAGGAAAAGTTACCAAAATCATAGAAGCGGCTGCTGTTCCCTTCTTCAATAATGATCCCCGTATGTCCGAACCAGGAGTACAGAGGCTCTCCGGGACCTACGGTGACTAAATAACAATTCATTATATCCTCCCCGGAAAGGGGGAGAAGGGCAGTAATCAACAGCAGAAGAATGAACAGGAATCGTCTCAAGACCGGCCTCCGGTGGTGTTTTAGCCTTATTTACGGCTTAATATTATTGCAGGGAGCCCATTTTATCCAGCGTTTTGCAAAAATCTATTTATTTGAATTGAGATTCTGTGATAGAATAAGCACCAACAAACGGCATAAGGAGCAATTTATGGCTGAAAAAGAAACCCTGGTGGTGTCATCTAAAGTTAAGAATTACATCAAAAGTAATGGGGATCTTAAGTGTTCCGCAAAAGTGATCGATGTTCTTTCAGACAAGATCAGAGAAATGTGTGACGCTGCAATCGAAAATGCAAAAAACGATAAAAGAAAAACTGTTCAGGAAAAAGATTTCTAGGATATTTTTTCAAAAAGAAGAAAGCTGCCCTCACCGGGCGGCTTTTTTTTCGCCCTTTCCCATAAAAAAAGCCGCATACTCTTCAAAGCATGCGGCGGCTATTCATCTTAGAATAAAATCTTATTCGTGATCCTGGCAGTCAGCTGTCGCTTCTGCATTACCCTCAATTTCCGATTTTCTCAGAAAGGAGAGACGGGAAGTCAGCTTTCTCTGCAGATTCTGGAAATAGGGGATCTGTCCAACAATCATCAGAACAATGATCAGGAAGAGGACCAGAGACACAGGACGTGTAAACACGGGTTCAAAACTTCCCTTGGATACCATCAGAGCCCTTCTCAGGTTGGCATCACACATATTACCAAGGATAACACCGATAATAAGGGGTGCAATGGGATATTTCATCTCAGACATGAGATAGGCCAGAATACCGAGGGGGAGCATCAGGTACAGATTGAAAACACGCATACCCAGAGCATAAGAACCGATTACACAGAGAACTGCGATAACAGGCATAAAGATGGATGTGGGGATCTTCAGAACCTTGATCACCTGTTTGGCCAGAAGGATACCGCAGACCCACATGGCAACAGATGCCAGAAGCAGGATAGCTGTAATTTCCAGAATAAAGGTGGGGTGATCAATTGTCAGCATGGGACCGGGCTGTATGCCGTGAAGCAGCAGGGCACCCAGGAGCATGGCCGCGGGAGGTGATCCGGGAACACCCAGTGTCAGCAGAGGAATCATGGCTCCTCCGATACAGGAGTTGTTGGCTGTTTCAGTTGAAATAACCGCATCAACCGCACCGTTTCCGAACTCTTCAGGATGTTTACTGGCTCTTTTGGCCGCACCGTAGGATACCCATCCGGCAATATCTTCACCGATACCGGGCACAGCACCGATTCCCACACCAATCAGAGAAGACCGGAGAATGGAGGGGGTGTTGCCGGCAATGGTCTTAAAGTCGGGAACAATCCGTTTAAACTTGTGAGTTTCACCCACTTTGAAGTTGTCTCTGATGGAGGTCATGATCTGGGGAATACCGAAGGCACCGATCAGAACAGGCACCAGGTCCAGACCGCCTTCCAGGTCGCTCATACCAAAGGTAAAACGGGGGAAGAACTGAAGGCTGTCCCGTCCGATGGTAGACAGGAACAGACCGATAAATCCGGCGATCCAACCCTTGTAGACAAGGTCGTGGCTTGTCAGAGTCCCGCTGATAACAATACCGAAGAGGGCCAGCAGGAAGAACTCAAAGGAGGTGAACTGAAGGGCCAGGGCTGAAATAACAGGAGCCAGAGCCACAACAAAGATCATACCGATAAATGTACCGATAGCGGATGATGTGGTCGTCAGACCCAGGGCCCGTCCCGCCTGTCCTTTACAGGCCAGAGGATAGCCGTCCAGGGCCGTAGCCGCAGAGGCAGCTGTACCGGGAATATTAACCAGAATAGACGTATAGCTTCCGCCGTATACACCACCCACATAGATACCCATCAGGGCCACCATGGCTGTGGAGGCATCCATTCCATAGGTCAGGGTTGTGAGCAGGGCTACTCCCAGAGTCGCTGTCAGACCGGGGGTGGCACCGAAAATAATCCCCATAATCACCGAACCGAATAGGATCAGCAGGATTGAGGGACTGATCAGCATTCCCCCGATGTTAACAAAAAATATCTGTAATGATTCTACAAAATTCATTTCTATCTCCTATAACCTTAACGGATGGTGTAGTACAGGAGGTTCATCAGCTTGAGAATCCCTCCTTCTACCGGAAGGGGTACCAGCAGGAAGTAGCGGAACAGGGGACAGAGGATCAATGGTACAACAATCGATACAATGGTTACCTGACGAATCAGTTTGACGGGGATTTCCCGGGCTTTCGCCATTTTTCTGGCGGCAACATTCATGTAGATGATAAAAAGAAGAGCCAGAATATCCATATTGTATTTCAGGATTCCGTTTATGATATCAGAAAGGCCTGTTACTATCAAAATCAGGAAAACGGCCATACCAATGATGAAATGGATGACGAAGGTTCTTCTGAACTCGTCATGGTCAGGGTAAAAAGCCGTACACAGAAAAAAGAGAAAGAGTGTAATACTCAGGAAAAAGTCAATGTTGGGAATCAGGATATAAATAAATGAGCCCAGAGCCAGGAGTACAGTCAGTACCCGGACGGTTTCATTTGTGAGTTTTGCTTCACTGACGTGTTTCAGTGAGTCGATAAACCGGGCCGCACCGCCTGTTCTGATGGAATTGATGAGCAGAATAGCTCCCATCAGGATAATGCCGCCTCCGATGAACAAGGGGAAGAGGGCAGGTGAAACATACCATACAGATTCTACTCCGCCGTATGAGTCTTTCATCGGCATTTTAAAAGCCTGCGCCAGATCCCAGATCCCGAAAAGAATCAGAATAATCGATGTCAGAAAATCGTACTGACGTAGTTTTTTTTCTTCCATTACTAAAATTTCCTTATTATATGAGTTCCAAAAAAAAAGCTGTTCCCGGACAATGCCATTTTACATTAATCCTGTCTCAGGAACAGCAGTTATTTCAGACCATTTTCAGGGAACAGTCCATGGACTGCTCCCGATCAATTATGGTTTGGGGATTCCCAGAGAAGCAGGATCTACCTTGGCAGCTCCCAGATCTTTGAGGGTCCATGCAAAGTTGGATTCCAGGCTGTCGAAAACGGCATTGGCTTCATCGCCGTAAGCACCGGACAGGATGTAGTAGTTCTTGGCACCGAACTCTTTTACAGCGTCAGACTTCATAGCAACTTCGAAAGCACTCTGAAGCTTGGCTTTGATTGCATCGTCAGCATCTTTTCTGATGGCAAAACCGATAGCCTGAGAGATAGGCAGGTAGTCGCTCATTGCGGGGTAAGCATCGAAAGCTGAGGGAATGCTTGTTCCTTCCAGGTCGAACGCTTCGGGTACGAGCATACCAAGGGGTTTCAGTTTTCCACCGCGGATCAGCTGAGCCTGCTCGGCAACAGATGTAATAACCAGAGTGATTTCTCCAGTCATAGCAGCATTCTGTGAAGGAGCAGATCCATCGTAGGGGATGAAGTTAAACTTGGCTCCGGAACCTTTTTCGAAAGCAAGGAGGTTCAGGTGGTGGATAGAACCGGCTCCACCGGCTCCAGCTCTGATAGAACCGGGATTGGCTTTGGCAGCTTCAACCAGATCTTCAATTGAGTTATAGGGAGCATCGGGAGTTACAGAAACGATGTCAGGAGAACCTCCGATGATAAAGAAATCCCATACGTTCATTCTTTCGGGGAATCCGCCCATTACCGCAGAAGTTACACAGGACTCGGACAGACCGCAGATTGTGTATCCATCAGCTTCTTTTGCGAAAGCATCACCCATACCTACAGAACCGGCAACTCCGCCAGGTTTGTTTACGACAGTGATGTTAACACCCAGTTCTTTGGCCATTTCGGGCATTACAACTCTGTTACAGGTGTCGGTACCACCACCGGCTCCCCAT
>JAQQAM010000213.1 GCA_028532905.1 Spirochaetales bacterium | reverse complement strand
GGCGGAAATTGCGGTTTTCCGGGGAAATTATTACGAAGGCACCGATCTTTTCGAGCGGAGTCTGGCCATCAATCCCGACAGCAGGCGCGCCCTCCTGTCCCTGTCTCTTCTCCATGAGGATTCAGGAGATTCCGAACGGTCCCTGTACTATCTTAATACCGCCCTGGACCATTATCCCCAGGACCCGGTGGTTCTTGATTTTGCCATCCGGTACTATGACAGAACCGGTGAATGGGACAGAGCCGAGTCTCTGGCCATCAAATGGCGGGCTCTGGACCCGGATAACCAGTCCATACCCTCACTTCTGGGAACCATCTATAACAGAATGGGCCGGCAGGAAGAGGCGGTTGAAGCCTTTACCCAGGCCGTCCGCTACAGTCAGGAAGATCCCCTGGTCTGGTACATGCTGGGAAGAAGCTATATGGATCTGGGCCGTTTTGATGAAGCCCTTCTGAGTTTTCGCACAGTCAATATCATAGATCCCGGTAATGAGATGGCCAGAATCGCCATGGAACACCTTCTGATGACCGAATATCCCATCGGCCATGAGGAACGGGAAAAAGCCGGAACCTATCATTTTAATCTGGCCCGTGATTTTGAGAAAAAGTATCAGTATGAAAAAGCCATGGACGAATACAGGCTGGGACGGCTCCTGTCTCCCCTGGATCTGGACGGCTGGTGGCAGTATGCCTCCATACAGAATTCTCTGGGATATACGAACCGTTACAGGGAAGAGATGACGGCTCTCAAGCGGGAAGGCTATGATAATCAGCGCTTTCTCCGGGTGATGGAGCTGCTGGAAAGTACGGAAGACACATCCTTTCTCAATACCTGGGAGGATGAATTAACCCATAGTTTCACCCCGGTGGGTATTTCCCTGTATTTTGACCGATCCGGCAGTCAGCTGATTCACAGAGGAATGGAAAAGGCCCTCAGTTCCTATATCTCAGACCAGATTATGGCGGATCCTCACTATGAAATCAGGATGGTAAAGACCATTGATGATCCGGCAGAAGCCTACAGGCTCAGTCATTCAGGCAGAAGTGATTTCTATGTCATTCTGAAACTGACCGAAACAGAACGGACCGTCCGGCTGTCTGCGTCTATCCATCTGGCCAGAACCGGTACTCAGATGTTCAGTTTTCATCTTCTGCGATCGGGCAACAGGAGAATCAATGAGCTTCTGATCAAGGGTGCCGCTACTGTACTGGATGCCCTGCCGGTGAAGGGAATGATTATGGGGATTCAGGATGACAGGGTCCTGATGAATCTGGGAACCATGGATGGTCTGGCAGAGGAGAGTGAGTTTATTCTCCTGAGAAAGGGATCAGGACGCTGGACTGATGCCTCTCCCTGGCTGGAGTTTTCCGCAGACGCCCTGCTGGGAACAGTGGTGCCGGATGAAATGCAGGAGGAATACTCTCTGGGAACAGTCTCCCGGAATTCCCCCTTTGATCTGATCAATGCCGGGGATGAACTCTATTTCCTGTCAGAAGATATGGAGCTTCCCGATCCGAACCTCCCCCCTGTGAATGAAGAGCTTAAATCCCAGCTCCTCAGGCTTTACTAGTTATTGACCTGACCCTCTGATTTGTCTATAGTGAAATCAATAAAATTTTAGCAAATTCCGGAGGCAGCACCCTTGAAAATAGCCATTAATGGATTCGGCCGCATCGGCCGGAATGTCTTTAAAATCGCCATGGAGAGGGAAGGGGTCGAGATTGTCGGCATCAATGATCTGACAGATTCCAGAACACTGGCCCATCTGCTTAAATATGATTCCACTTTCGGGGTCTATTCCAGAGACGTTCAGGCAAAGGAAGATAAAATAGTTGTTGACGGGGTTGAAATCCCTGTTTTTGCCATTCGTAATCCGGCAGATCTGCCCTGGAGCAGTCTGGATGTGGATGTCGCTATTGAATCAACAGGTATTTTCCGCTCTGCCCTCAGTGAAAAGGGCGGCTATATGGATCACATCACAGCCGGTGCCCGGAAGGTCATTCTTACGGTACCTGCAAAGGACGACATCGAAACCGTTGTTCTGGGTGTGAATGAAGAGAGAATCATCCCCGAGATCAATGCCTATTCCAATGCGTCCTGTACAACCAACTGTCTGGCTCCCGTAGCCAAAGTCCTCCATGATGTATTCGGCATTGAAAAAGGGCTGATGACTACAGTTCATGCCTATACCAATGATCAGGTTATTCTGGATACTCCCCATCCTGATCTGCGCCGTTCCCGGTCTGCCGGTCTGAATATCATCCCCACATCCACAGGTGCTGCCGCAGCTGTGGGCAAAGTGATTCCCCAGTTGAACGGCAAGCTGAACGGCGGAGCCATGAGAGTCCCCACTCCCACCGGATCTGTTGTGGACCTGACGGTACAGCTTGAAAAAGACTGTTCTGTGGAAGAGCTGAATGCGGCGGTTAAAGAAGCGGCCGAAGGTGTGATGAAGGGCATCCTGGAATATACGGAAGATCCTATTGTATCCATGGATATCAAGGGGAATCCCCATTCCTCTGTTTTTGATGCCGGTTGTACCATGAAAATGGGAGAGGGCTTTTTTAAGATTATCTCCTGGTATGATAATGAAATGGGATATTCCACACGGGTTGTGGACCTGGCGCAGAAGCTGGTATAAAACTGATACATTTTTAGTTTGTACCTTTGGAAAATGAATATTAATCGACGAAGCAGCTGCTTCGGAGTAGAAGTATAGGAGAACCAAATGAGTGTTGTTACCGTTAAAGATCTGGATCTGAAGAACAAACGTGTTCTGGTCCGTGTAGACTTCAATGTTCCTCTGAAAGAGGGAAAAATCACAGATGATACCAGAATGCAGAGAGCTCTTCCCACCCTCAAGTACATTCTTGAACAGGAAGGCGCCTCTCTGATCGACTTCGCCACCAGTTCGGCCGTGGCGCCGGCCCGCTGCCCGGCCTCGCGCCGTTCGGAATAGCGATCGACCAGCTGGCCCGCATGGGGGCGGAGCAGGATGGTGAAGCGGACCAGTTCCTCCATCACGTCGACGAT
>JAQQAM010000212.1 GCA_028532905.1 Spirochaetales bacterium | reverse complement strand
GAGTCTTCACTAAGGTCTGGATTAAAAAGTAATTTAAATCTTTAGAGATTGTCCTCCCGGTCTGTGCCGGGAGGCTTTTTCATTTACGGAGCTTTTTTGCGGATTGATTCCGGAGTTCCGGATTGTAGGAAATATGATTCGATATATCTTAAAACGTCTTGTAATGCTTTTTCCCACTCTTTTCGGAGTGGTCACACTGGTCTTTTTTATGATTGCCCTGTCTCCGGGGGACCCTGCGAGAGTTATGCTGGGTGAGCGGGCCAGTAAAGAGAAACTTGAAAAACTACGGGCCGATCTCGGCCTCGATAAACCGCTTATAGAACAGTACGGCCTTTACCTGCAGCGTATTGTCAGACTGGATTTCGGTAAATCCATTAAATCCGGACAGAATGTCTGGGATGAAATCAAAGCCCGATATCCGGCCACTATTGAACTGGCCCTCTGTGCCATGATCTTCGCTTCCGTGCTGGGGGTCTGGATCGGTGTCATCTCGGCCACCCGAAAGAACACATGGATAGATTATACGAGTATGGTAGGAGCCCTGCTGGGGGTTTCCATGCCTGTTTTCTGGTTGGCTCTTGTTATGATCATGGTCTTTTCAGTCAATCTGAATATGTTTCCCACCGGTGGGCGTATGAATATCAGGCTTTATTTCACTCCTGAAACCAACTTCTATCTGATCGATACATTCAAGTATCTTCTCCAGGGAAAACCAGAGTATTTTCTTTCGGCACTCCATCATCTGATTCTCCCCTCCATCGCACTGGGAACCATTCCCCTGGCCATTATTGCCCGGACCACACGGAGCAGTATGCTGGAGGTTCTGAAACAGGACTATGTGAAAACTGTCCGTTCTTCAGGAATCAAGGAGAGACGGGTTGTCTTCCGTTATGCCCTGCGGAACGCCCTTCTTCCTGTTATCACAGTCATTGGACTTCAGTTCGGAATGCTTCTGGCCGGAGCTCTGCTGACAGAAACAATCTTTGCCTGGCCCGGTATCGGAAAATGGATCTACCATGCCATTGAAGCCCGTGATTATCCGGCGGTTCAGGGTGGAATCATCGTCATCTCTACTTCTTTTGTTCTTATCAACCTTATCGTAGATGTCCTGTATTCCGTTATCAATCCAAAAATCAGGTTGCAGTAATCAATATGAATAGTACAGAAACTTTAAGTAATAACAGTGTTAATGACACAGGAGATCTCATTCCTGATGAATCTCCATTTGCTGAGCATTGGCATCAGCTGAAGCGGAGTAAAACCGCCATGGCCGGACTGATCATAATCCTGTTCTTTGTCCTGGTCGCCATATTCGCTCCTGTTCTGGCTCCCCACGATCCGGTAATACAGAATATGGAAATGAGAAAAACGGCGCCCTTTGCCTCTGAGTATATTCTGGGTACTGACGATCTGGGCCGGGATATGCTTTCCAGGCTCATTTACGGAGCCAGAATTTCTATGGTTATTGGTGTCATTGCGGTGGGTATCGCTCTGTTTTTCGGAATCTTTATCGGTCTGATTTCAGCCTATTATGGAGGCTGGGTGGACAAGGTCATTATGCGTCTGGTGGATATCATGCTGGCCTTTCCTTATATTCTTTTAACAATTGTTATTGTTGCCGTACTGGGCCCATCACTGACCAATGCCATGGTGGCTATCGGTATTTCACAGATTCCCCGGTATATCAGAATTGTAAGAGCCTCGGTTCTGGCGGAAAAAGAGAATGATTATGTTCTGGCTGAGAGAGCTCTGGGAGCTTCTGATATGGAACTGATGTTCCGTTCCATACTTCCCAACTGTCTGGCACCCATTTCTGTTCAGGCCACTTTAGGGTTCGGATCTGCCATTCTGGAATCTGCAGGTCTCTCTTTTCTTGGACTGGGAGCCCAGCCGCCTACACCCGAATGGGGGCTTATGATCGCCAGCTCCAAGGAATTTGTAACCTCTGCGTGGTGGATCGTAACCCTTCCCGGTATTGCCACACTTCTGGCTGTACTTGGGTTTAACCTTTTGGGAGACGGACTGCGGGATATTCTGGACCCGAGGATGAAAGACTGATATGGATGAAAAGAAACTACTTTCTATTGAAAATATAAATGTACATTTTAATACCCGGAGGGGTGTTGTCAAAGCTGTGAGAGATCTGTCTCTTCATATAAATAAGGGAGAAACTCTTGCTCTGGTAGGAGAGTCGGGTTGCGGAAAATCCGTGACAGCACACACCATCAATCAGCTTATACCCATGCCGCCCGGTGTGATTGAAAGCGGTTCGGTGATGTTCCGGGACAGGGATCTCCTTAAACTGCCGCTTAAAGAGATTCAGAAGCTCCGGGGAACCCAGATTTCCATGATCTTCCAGGAACCCATGACCAGTCTTAATCCTGTCTTCAAGATTGGGGAACAGCTGGCGGATGTTTTTCTGGCTCATCAAAAGATGACAAAGAAAGAAGCCCATGCCAAAGCAGTTGAGCTTCTGGATCTGGTGAAAATACCATCACCGGAAAAGAGAGCTATGGATTATCCGCATCAGCTTTCCGGTGGAATGAGGCAGCGTGTTATGATTGCCATGGCCCTTGCGTCTCCCGAACCGGGATTGATGATTGCCGATGAGCCCACTACGGCTCTGGATGTGACCATACAGGCTCAGATTCTTGACCTGCTTACAGATCTTAAGGATAAGGTGGATATGTCCATCCTTCTGATCACCCACGATATGGGTGTGGTTGCGGAGACCGCAGACCGGGTTGTTGTGATGTATGCAGGACGGAAAGTGGAAGAGGGGACTGTATTTCAGATTTTTGACAATCCTTCCCATCCCTATACCCTGGGACTTCTCAACTCCCTTCCTTCAAATGAAAAATACAGTGACAGCAGTCGTCTGGAAGCCATACCCGGTAATGTTCCCGACTTACTGAGCCTGGGAGAGGGCTGCCCCTTTGCAAACCGTTGTAATTATGCGGATGACTCCTGTGAAAAGAGCTTCCCCCATAGTACATGTATTGAAGAGGAGCATAACATCTGGTGTCATAAAGCGGATGACGTGAAAAAAACTAAAGGACCCAAAAGCTGATGAAACCATTAATGGAGGTGAAAAACCTCAAGAAATACTATCAGATCAGTTCACGAGAAGGGAACAAAAAGCAGACCTTAAAGGCTGTGGATGATGTTTCTTTCAATATCATGAAAGGGGAAATCCTCGGTGTCGTTGGTGAATCGGGCTGCGGAAAATCCACCCTGGGAAAAACAGTGCTCAGGCTTCATGAAAAAACAGAAGGGGAAGTGCTGTATGGAGGCCGGGATCTTTTCTCACTCCATCATAAAGAGATGACAGAACTCAGAAAGAGCATTCAGATGGTCTTTCAGGACCCCTTCTCCTCCTTAAACCCCCGGAAAAAAGTATCTTCCCTTATCGGCCAGCCCCTGAGGATTCACAATGCCGGATCTCCCGGTGAAATCAACGGCATGATTGAGGATATCATGAATGAAGTAGGGATCAACCCTATGTACAAAAACAGATTCCCTCATCAGTTTTCCGGCGGTCAGAGGCAGAGAATCGGTATTGCCAGGGCTCTGGCATTGAATCCTGAGTTTGTAGTCTGTGATGAAGCCGTTTCGGCTCTGGATGTTTCGGTACAGGCTCAGATTCTGAATCTTCTTCAGGACTTGAGGGAAAAACACGATCTGACTTATATGTTTATTGCCCATGACCTGGCTGTTGTAGAGTATATTTCAACCAGAATCGTTGTGATGTACCTTGGGAAAATCATAGAGGTAGCCGAAAAGGATGAACTGGTGAATAATCATACCCATCCCTATACAAAGGCACTGTTCAATGCTTTTCCGCTGACAGATCCTCATAAAAGAGCAGAAAAGAAGAAAATTGTTATGGGCGATGTACCCAGTCCGGTGAATCCGCCTGCAGGTTGTCATTTTCATCCTCGCTGTCCCTATGCGAAGGCTGTCTGTAAAGAGCAGTATCCTCCTTTGAAGGAAGTGGCTCCCGGGCATATGTCTGCCTGCTGGCTCAATGAATAATTAAAGATTCTTATGAAAATAAAAGGGGCTGTTCCAATTGTAGGAACCGGCCCCTTTTTTCTGGCGAAACAGACACTCCTCATATCAAAAGAAATGAAATGGACCCGTGATCCTTTTGACAGGATTATCACGGCACAGGCAGATTTTCATGAATCATCTCTGCTGACCAGGGATACTATAATTACAGAAAACTACAGCAGATCCTGCTGGTGACAGATTCTCCCTATTATTCGATAATCACAAACTCAACCCGGCGGTTTCTGGCTTTTCCCTCATCTGTGCTGTTATCGGCCACAGGTTTGGTGCCGCCGAATCCTTCCACTTCCAGGCGTCTGGCGCTGATTCCCTGTTCTACCAGGTACTCTTTGATGGCTTTGGCTCTATCCAGTGAGAGTGTGTACTGGGCAGCTGAATATCCTATATCCGC
The DNA here is from genome assembly GCA_028532905.1 of Spirochaetales bacterium. GTDB lineage: Bacteria > Spirochaetota > Spirochaetia > DSM-2461 > DSM-2461 > Oceanispirochaeta. The sequence continues at coordinate 2,234 of JAQQAM010000212.1, read as the reverse complement.
CGTGTGTCCCTGAATCCGTATTCTGTGCTTGCTTTTATCCACCTGCTGGTACAGGTTCTCCAGCTCCGGTCCTGAGGAATCGAGGATTTCCGCCGAGTTGGCTTTGAACTGAATGGCTCTTGTCACCAGAAGAACTGTCTGTGTGTGAATGGCGTTAAGGGTTTTCTGGAATTCCTGTACCTCAAAGTTAGCCATCTGCTCGGGGGCAGACGGGGATTTTCCCTTTTCCACATTTGTTTTCTGCTGGAAGGAGAGGAGGAGTTTTTCTTCAGGGAAATCAGGATTGATAATCTCTGTAATCCCTGAAAGAGCATAGATGGTGGATTCATCCTGGGAAGCCTCAAAAACCAGATCCGTTCCTCTGATGCCCGCAACAACGGTGGGGGTATTCACAGTAATATCCTGATCACTGAAGAGTTTATGAAAGCGGCCGTAGACTCTGCCGTCTTCCACAGTGAGTTCCACATTCTTGAGGGTGGACTGTTCCAGTACCATAAGGGAATCATGATCCATACGCAGCAGTGTTTCAGCTGACAGGCGGATGTCCATTTCTCCGTCAATACCGGTTCTCAGAAGGGTGCCCTGTTTCAGTTTCTGACCGGCTTCCGGTTCAAACCACTCTTGTGAATCCTTTTCACTGAAGTACACTTCTCCGCTCAAATATGTAATAATCGGAGTCTCCTGCACCAGAAGGGGACTGCGCATAACAAGTGCATCCCTGCTGTAGAAATAAAATGCGGTCCCCCCTGCGGCAGCCACAACTGCCAGGATAATAATTCCGATGATGATTCCTTTTCTCATTGTAAAAACTCCATGATGTGCATTGTATTCTATAGAGCAGATTTTTGCCTCTTCTTTTATTCATTTTTATAGATTATTTATGAAAAATAAAGAAGAGCGGCGGCGTTCTGGCGGGAATCAGGATAAAAAATCAAAGAAGGGAGTTGAATTCCCTGAATTTATTGGGACTGATGCCCTCCAGTTTTCTGAATACAGTGGAAAAATAACTGTTGCTCTCAAAGCCCACTTCCCGGGCAATGGTATTCAGTTTTTTATGAGGATCTCTGATGATGATCTCCTTGGCCCGGTCGATCCTTCTCCTGTTTATATATTCCATGGGTCTCTGCTTGGTGGTCATTTTGAAGAGCTCACAGAAATACTGGGGCGTCACCCCTGCTGTTTCGGCCAGGTGATCGATGGTCAGGGGCGTTCCCAGTTCCCTGTCTATCTGTTCGAATACTTTTTTCAGGCGGCTGCTCTGGCGGCTGTGGTTCTCTTTTTCATCGTTCCAGACATATTTGAAAAGATCCATCAGCAGCTGATAGGCCAGAACAGAACCCTCCAGGCCGGTCATTTCAGAGGGAGTTTTCAACAGATTCAATGCTTTATGGATAAGGGAACTCATGACCATGGGATCGGATATGGCGAAAACAGCACTTTTTTTCAGACCGATGTACTGGAGCATGCTCTCTATATGATAGCCGTTTATCGTGATCCAGTGATTGCGCCAGGGAGTCTCGTCAGCCGAATAATAGGCATGGGCATCTCCGGGATACAGGAGGAATCCGTAGCCTTCGGGCACTTCATACCGGACACCCTGCAGTTCCAGAATCCCGGTTCCCGAGACGGTTTGAATCCACTGATATACGGGATATCCGAAGGGTCTGTTGACCGGATACTGATAAAAATCGTACCCCACTCCCACCAGATGAAAGGGCAGTTCTTTCTCCAGATCCGTCAGTCCGGCCAGGTAGAATTCACCGTCTCTCCAGCCTTTTGTATGTTGGTTTTCAATCATAATGACCTCAATATCTTAATATAATACAACTGATCAGAAAAAAGTTAAACAAAAAAATCAAAAACAATCATGATGATAAAAAAAACGTGCATAAAGATTCCTTATTTTATTATTATACAGCAATTATTGTATATTTATACGGAAAATTCACATCCCATGATCGGTGAGTGGTAATTCATCTGAAAATATCTAAACAGTCCCGAATATCTTGTCGTTGACTGCTGGAAATAGGGATTTACAATTAATAACATAAGGCCCCAGCGGCCGAATCAAGTCATTTGTTGAGACTCATGGTGAGGATCAACAGTCATAAAAGGAGATAATATGAGTAAACGTGTTCTTTTACTGATGCTGAGTGTTTTTGTACTGATCGGCGGAGTATTCGCAGCCGGACAGCAGGACGCTGCTGCAGACGGTCCCAGAAAGCTTGTCATCA
>JAQQAM010000211.1 GCA_028532905.1 Spirochaetales bacterium | reverse complement strand
GCTCCCAGAGATTATGAGTACTTTTTCCATGGGATCATCCTACAGTATTCTTGATCTGATGTGAACAGCCGGAGTCTGACTGTTGTATGATTTCCCTCTGCCGGTACAGTCCCGGAGGAGGCAGGATCTACAGAATGGTTTTCAGAGGAGCGGATCTTTTATCTGCCAGACTTTTCAGACTGGCCGTATCTACGATCAGACGCTCGCTTATGCCATGGGCAATTACACCTGTTTCATCAACGGCTTTCAGAGAAATGAAGATTTTGTTCTCCTCCACCTTTTTCACCGTTGCCTTAACGGTTATGGCCTCTCCGGCGACCGTCGGTGCCTCATGGGTAACCTGGATCATGCTGCAGACAGATGTGACGCCGCTGTGAAGCTCATTGTCCAGCAGGGACCAGCTTGTATCCAGCATCAGTTTGGTCAGAGCCGCAGTGGAGAGTAGTCCGTCATAGGTATCTTTGGCCGTTACACTTTTCTGAAGGGAGACAGATTTGTCCATTAAGTCATTGAAATTGCTTATCATAAAGCGAGTCCTCCTAAGGCTACCGGGAACTCCTTACAGAAACCCGGTTTTTTTCAAAGACCGGTGAGTCTCTATACTGAATTCTCGTTCCCCTGTTAAAAGATTGCCAGTAAATTTCCTTTTTCCGATTCTTTCAAATACTTAAGGGCAGAGAACCCTATTCCGTATATACTTGAAAAATATGATCAGCATTATCAGGGATGAAGAGGACTTTTTGGTCTGTGAGAAAGAGGAGGGTCTGGATTTTCATAACTCCGGGGAGGGTGACGGATTCTTTTCCAGACTCAAGAGTCAGTATGCCGCAGAGAACCCGGGAGTCAGGCTGTATCCTGTTCACCGTCTGGACAAAGTGACCTCCGGTCTGATTCTGGCCGCCAAAAGCACAGAGGCGGCCTCCGCTCTGGGAGATCTTCTGGCTTCCGGCGGAATGGAGAAGGTCTATGTGGCTCTGAGTGATAAAAAACCCCGGAAGAAGCAGGGCTGGGTGGTCGGTGATATGCAGAGGTCCAGGAGGGGACAGTGGATTCTGACCAGAGGAAAGGAGAATCCCGCCCGAAGCTATTTTTTCAGCAGCTCCTTGAAACCCGGTCTCCGTCTGTTTTTTGTGCGGATCTATACAGGAAAAACCCACCAGATCCGGGTGGCTCTGAAAAGTATGGGATCTCCGGTTCTGGGAGATCCCCTCTATTATGCTTCAGGCCCGGAGGCAGACCGCTGTTACCTCCATGCCTGGACATTGAAGTTCAGCTGGAAGGGTCAGTACTTTGATCTGGAATCCCGTCCCTGCCGGGGAGCCCTTTTTGAAGATTTGAATCTGTCAGGAGAGGTTCTGCGGGGTTTGGGTTCATGGCCTGTGCGTCCCTGAAGAAATCCTGTCAGCTCCCAGCATTTATGGGCGGGTCTGTTTTTAAAATCCACATCCGTAGTCAGATCCGTTATCTCCTGAATTTTGATGCCTGAGGGAAAATCCTTCTTGTGAAACCTGAAATCAGACAGGTTGTTGGAAAACAGGAGGGTTCCGCCCCCTTTGAGTATTTTGAAACAACCCAGAATCAGCTCCAGGTAGTCTTTTTGAATTTTCAGAGTCCTGTCCATTTTACGGCTGTTGGAGAAGGTGGGGGGATCCAGAACGATGATGTCCCATTTTTCCTTTTGTTCCGCGGATTCTTCCAGAAATTTAAATACATCCGCCTGAACAAACTCAAAGGCTCCCGGAAGAAAATCGTTGGCTCTGAAATTGTCTTTGGCCTGATCCAGATAGGTGGCTGACAGATCTACGGTTGTGATTCGGGAAGCACCCCCGGAGGCGGCATATACAGAAAAGGAACCGGTATAGCTGAACAGGTTGAGAACCGACTTCCCGAAGCTCTCCTCCCGGACCATTTCTCTTGTTTTCCGATGGTCCAGAAAAAGACCTGTGTCGATATAGTCGTGGAGATTCACCTGAAAGTTCAGACCGTTTTCCTGAACCGTCAGCTTTTCCTGTTTGTCATCCAGACTGGCGTATTGCTGATGCTCTGTAAGGGATTCTCTTGTTTTGATGATGACTTTTTCCACAGGAGTATAGAGGGCTCCGGCTATTTTTTTTATCTGATCCTCACTGAGGGCAAACTGCTCTTCCCCCTCCAGAAGGGTGATGTGCATGTAGGCTCCGTATCTGTCAATCAGAAGGGGAAGGTTGCTGTAGCTTCTGTTGAAGATCCGGTAGCAGTCTGTTCCCAGGGGAGTGAAGTGGCTTCTGAGCTCCTTCTGCCTGTTTTTCAGAATGGATGTCAGTTTTTCCAGGGTTTCCTGTTTCATATATCTCCTTGAATCGGCCGGAGCCGGATTACGGTTCCGGCCGATACTTGTACAAATCCTTATGGTTTGATTTGCAGACTATCCTGCCGGGGGCAGGGGATGCAAGCACCGGCAGGGTCTGATTTCAAAGGTTTATACAAGATAATCAGCTGGAGAAATGACTCATATAGGGCAGGGCGGCCGCGGTAGACCGGGACAGTTCCAGACGTTCCAGCAGAAGGGCTGTGCTGTCCCAGGTTCCTTCGGTCAGAGCCTGCCGGCGGGGTTCGGGAATGGTCACCTCATACTCCTTTCCCTGGCAGAGCACTGTCTTTGTCATCAGGTCCAGACTCAGTTCCAGGGAGCTGTCTGCTTCCACGGCGGCCTGAATCTCCCGTATGTCATCACTGCTCAGTGTGACGGCCGCCAGACCGATCATGGCACAGTTTCCGGCGAAAATCTCTGCCAGGGATTCTGCCAGAATCACTTGAATACCCCACCTCAACAGAGACTGGGGGGCATGCTCCCGGCTGGAACCGCAGCCGAAGTTATCATTGGCGATCAGGAAAGAGGCTCCTTTATTTGTATTGAAAGGATGATCCTTCTCTTTTCCGCTGCTGTCAAAACGCTCGTCAAAAAAAGGATATTCTCCCATTCTGGAAAAGGTGATCTCCTTCAGAAAGCGGGCAGGAATGATTCTGTCCGTGTCAATATCGTTTCCCGGTACCGATACGCCCCGGCCCTTCAGATGTCTTATTTTTTTATCTTTCATTACATTATCTCCCTGATGTCCTGTACGTGTCCGGCCAGTGCCGCTGCTGCCACCATTGCAGGAGACATGAGCAGGGTTCGTCCATTGGGACTGCCCTGCCGGCCAATGAAGTTTCTGTTGCTGGAGCTGGCAGATATTTCATCTCCCTGAAGCTTGTCCGGGTTCATGGCCAGGCACATGGAACAGCCGGCCTGTCTCCATTCAAAACCGGCTTCTTCAAAGATTTTGTCCAGACCCTCTTCCATGGCCTGCAGCCGGACGGGGATGGAGCCGGGCACCACAATTCCTCTGACTCCCGGATCTATTTTTTTTCCTTTCACAACTTCTGCAGCTGCTCTCAGATCGGTGATTCTTCCATTGGTGCAGCTTCCGATAAAGGCCACCTGAACAGGCAGATCCACCGCCTTCTGACCGGGGGTCAGTTTCATATGAGCATAAGCCTCTTCATAGGATTTTTTTCTGTTCTCATCCAGCCCCTCGAGAAGAGGCAGGTTTTCATCGGCCGCCACACTCTGAGCCGGAGTTATGCCCCAGGTTACCATGGGGGATATTTCAGACGCATCAAATCGGACGACATCATCATACTGGGCATCCGACTCGGAGGGGAGGGTTTTCCACCAGGTCACAGCCCTGTCCCAGGCGTCTCCCTCCGGGGAGTGTTCCTTTCCCTTGAGATAGGCAAAGGTTGTTTCATCGGGATTGACATATCCGATCCGGGCGCCACCCTCAATGGACATATTGCAAACGGTCATTCTTCCTTCCATGGACATGGAATCAAATACATCGCCGCCGTATTCATAGGCAAAACCCAGTCCTCCCCGGACACCCAGTCTGTTGATGATATACAGGATGACATCCTTCGGTGTGACCCCCGGAGAAAGTTCTCCGTTGACCTCAATCCGCCGCACCTTCAGTTCATCCATTGTGAGGCATCCGGTGGCCAGAACATCCCTGACCTGGCTGGTTCCAATACCGAAGGCCAGAGTCCCGAAGGCGCCGTGTGTGGAGGTATGGGAATCGCCGCAGGCAATGGTCATTCCCGGCTGGGTCAGTCCGGTTTCGGGCCCGACAATATGGACAACCCCCTGTTTTCCCGAAGGAGGATCATAAAAGGTGATTCCGAAGTCCTTCGTGTTCTTCTCAAGGGCTTCCATCATCAGTTCCGCCTGTCCGTCATCAAAGGGACGCTGGAGTGATGTGGTCGGGACGATATGGTCACAGGTGGCAAAGGTTCTGTCGGGAAAGGCCACAGACAATCCCTCTTCCCGGAGGGCATCGAAGGCCTGGGGACTTGTCACTTCATGGACAAGATGGAGGCCTATGAGAATCTGATTCTGCCCTGTGGGAAGGAGTCCCACATTATGAGCGTCCCAGACTTTGTTATACAGTGTTTTTTCAGCCATTGGGGTATCCTTTTTAATTTGGTTCCCCTAATTGTAGGAATGATTCTCAAATATTTCCAGATTACCCGGGAATTAATTCCACTTTATTATTCATTTCTTTTCTTGATTAATATGTTAACAGGGTGCATCTTTGGGATATGCCGGATAAAGAGGACGTTCTTTTTAATCAGCTTGACCGGGTCTATATGGACCGGAGTATTCAGGAAGCCTATGTTTTCCTGAACCGCAACGATCGTAAGAAGAGCCCCTACCTGCCATCCGGATTTCACGGTATCAACAGGGAAATTCTCACTCCTGTCACCCGGGGGATCATCAACTACGAGAACCTCTCCCGGCAGGACTATTTCAACAATCCCGACAGGGCTCTGGATGCCCTGAACTGTCTGGCTCTGAATTTCCAGTTTGACCAGAATAAAACCCGCCTTCTTATGGCTGTTGTCCGGGAGGCGGTAAAAAGTAAGAAGGATGCCGAAAGCTGCCTTTCCTATCTGAGTCTCTACCGGAAAGCCCTGGACGGAACACCGGCACAGGTCCGGAGTCTTCTGGTTCAGAAGTTCCACCTCACCGTGCTGGCGGACCGTCCCCTGAATCAGCAGGATGCCGGATTTGACGACAGGGTGTACGGCAGCTTCAGCCTGGGAAAGAGGACAGCTCTGCAGGTTCTGGTGGATGCCTACATAAAAGGTCTCTCCCGGGTCACCATTGTTCATATCAATGAAATTCACAGAAGTATCATTCCCCTGGTTCTGGAAGCCGGCAGAATGCTTGGTGTGGATGTGGAGTTCGCTCTTGAATTTACCCATGGCCGGGGTGTGGGCAAGCAGAATTTCCTCCTGTATTTCCCCGAATGCACTGAGGCTTCGGATTATGAAAAAATTCTGAACTCCCAGCCTATGAGCAGTTTTCAGAAAGAGCTGGCCAAAGTGGCCGAGGCCCGGGAAAAGGGAGTTTCCAAAGAGATCCGGCGGTTTAACCAGAAAGTCCGTCCCGGACTGAACAAGGGATTTGAAAAGTATCCCGAACTGGTTATGGAGCCTGTCTCACTTGAGGACTTACTGAAGACCATCAAGGTGAATCAGCTCTCCATCCCCTCTTTGGGGCACTATCTGTATGAAGGTTATGGAGCCATTCTGAAGAAAAGAATGGAAGCCTTTGATCTGGATGAATTCACCCCCATTCTGGGAAAACTGAAAAAGATGAAGAACAGGGAAATTTCGGCTCTTGTGGAGAAGGTGGAGCGCCTGGATCAGGAGTACAACAAGATGGATCACGAGGCCTTTACAGCCCGGTATCTGTCTGAGGACTTTGAAATCTCCGTGACCATCCCCGGCTTTGCGGATCATCTGAAATCAATCCGGAAGGCGGGTGTCGATGT
>JAQQAM010000210.1 GCA_028532905.1 Spirochaetales bacterium | reverse complement strand
GTGGTGAGTAAAGCCAATTACAGTGTGGATACACTGAACCTTCTGAAAGAAGGAAAAGTTCCTGAAGAGGCGGAAGTCGTGGTGATCCTTTCTCCCAAAAACGACCTGACTGTCAACGAAGCCGGTGCCCTGGGAGATTATCTGGAAAGAGGGGGAGCCCTTTTCGTAGCCCTTGATCTGACCGGTGCGGACATGAGGAATATGAATGCCCTTCTGGAACGGTACAATATGGTGGTATCACAGGGTTTCGTCATGGAAAAAGACACCAACAGACTGCTTCCGGGCATGGGTAACAATCCCCTGTTCTTTTCACCCCGTCCTGCGGCAGATAATCCTGTCACCCGGACTCTTACAGACAACAATCTGGACAGTTTTGTTTTCACAACCATGGGTGTCAGTGAAACTGAAATCCGGAAACGGAATCTGAAATTCACACCCCTTCTCAGTTCATCCGCCAGCAGCTGGCTCAGAACAGATCTGACCAACACATCAGAGTTCAGAAGTGCCGACGATATACCCGGTCCTGTCACGGTAGCCGCGTCTCTGGCTGAAATAGACCGGGATACGGGCAAGGAAGAAGGGGCGAAGATTATTGTTCTGGCCAGCGGCAGCTCACTGGCAGCCCTCCCGGGTATGGGACAGATCAAAGCGAACATCGAGTTTTTCATAAGCAGTCTCAACTGGCTGAGTGAACAGGAGGAATCCATCAATATTCCCAGCAAGAGCCTCTTCCGCCTGCCCCTCAGGCTGAATGCCATGCAGTCCTGGATCTATGCCTTCATCTGTGCCCTTCTGATTCCTCTGGCTGTAATCATCTCAGCCGTCGTGGTCCTCTACAGGAGGAAGCACCTTTGAAAAAGAAGAAACAGCTTATCATTGCCCTGGCAGTACTGGTGCTGCTGGGAGCAGGATACCTTCTGATTCCCCTGTTCAGCGGAACAGAGGAAGAGGCAGTACAGGACATGCCCGGGGCAGAGCCTTCAGAAAGTTATGTCCTCACCCAGGTGAGTGAAGAGGACCTGGCCTCCCTGACCATAGAAAACAGAATGGGCCGATACACTCTGGTACCCGGAGAAGAGGGAATGATCCTCACCGAACCGGAAGGAATCAATCTGAATCAGCAGGCAGCAGGGTCTCTCAGCTTCGGCCTCAGAAATCTGTCCAGCAGAGTCCTGATCGAAGAAAACAGCAGCAGCCCCGAAGCCTATGGTCTGGAGACGCCATCCGGCCGTCTGACAGTAAACTTGACCGACGGAAGCTCCATAGAACTGAAACTCGGCAGTATGAATCCTTCAGGCAGTGATTATTATGTGATGAAAGAGGGAGATCCTTCGGTGTACCTGCTGCCGGCTTTTATGGCCGGCGGTATTCTGAACTCGGTTGAACTTTTGAGAGACAGAACCCTGCCTGTAGTGAACCTGCAGAATCTCCAGCGTCTGACCATTACGGGAGAGCGGACCATAGACATTGTCCCCTACTTCCCCTTCGAAGTGTTTTCCAGCAGCCTCAGCCCTCTTCTGATGATTAAACCCTATAAAAGACCTGTGGCCGTCAACACCCAGATCTATTCCGAGTCTCTGGAGACCTTTTCCAAGAGCTTCCGGATCATCGATTTCCCCGAAGCGGATGATCAGACCAGCGGTCTTGAGAATCCCCTGTACACCGTCTATATGCAGGATGGTGACGGAGCCGAGCTTACCATCGCCTTCGGCAACAGAACCGATGACAATTCGGCTGTCTACTGCCGGGTCAGCGGAATAGATGCGGTGGTAACCCTGCCTGCGGATGCCGCGGTCCTCACAAGCGTAAAACCTGTGGATATGGCTGACCGTTTTGTCCGGCTCATCAGTATTGACCATGTCAGTGAAGTCCGGGTTGTCTACGGTAAGGAAAAGTGGATCAGCGGTATCAACTGGCTGGATGAAGACACAGGAGAATTCTCCTTCCAGGGAAAATCCGTGGAAGAGGATTCCTTTAAGAAGATGTATCAGGAAATGCTCTACCTTCTGTTTGAAGGAGAGCTTCCCGAACCCTTTATTCCCTCCGGTACGGCAGATTTCTCCATTACCTATGTGGGAGATGATCAAAGTCCCGGACAGACCAGCGCCGAGTTTTATGACTACAATGAAGACTTCTATGCTGTCAGCATTGACGCAAATGATCCGGAGTTTCTGATCGGCAAGTACCAGGTGGAATCCCTGGCTCAGTACATCAGAGACTACGAAGCCGGTCTCTGAGCCGGATAAAAAATACCCCCGGAAAGGCTTCTGCTTCCCGGGGGCGCTTATTCACATAAAACTACGGAGTTCCGACGACTCCCGTACTATTAATCTGATCAATCTGTTTCATCCTGAGGAATCATTTCCATCAGTTTTTCAATTTCCATGATTTCCATAACCAGTGAGGGGCGGTCTTTTATCTGAATCAGATAATACCCCCTGATAAAAACGGCAGGCAGTCCTTTAAGTTCGGGTGCGGCCTGCTCATTCTGATCGTCTTCCACACAGCGTTTGCCCCATTTCTCCGAAACCTTTCTGATTCCCCTTATGTCACTGAGAGGAAAGGAGAGTTCTGTTTTTTCATAATCAGAATCTTTTCTGTTGAACAGGGCCATGAGAGCATTCTGTTTCTCAAAGTCTTCAAAATAAAAACGTCCGCCGATAACGAACCCCAGACCGCCTCTTCCGTTGAACTGTCCTGATCCGCTTTCGCCGATAAGAACCGCATAACTCTGGTACTCGATTTTACCGCCCAGGCGCTCTTCCTTTTCTTTCCAGTATTTTACCACTTCAGACTGATTTTCTGCCGCCATACCCTTTCCTCTTCTTAAGAACTGATTCAATATAACCCGTAAAGGCGCTCCGGGCAAGAGAGAGAGGCTGCCCCCCGGGTGTACCCCGAACTGTTGTTTGCAGCCTACCAGGGGCAGGGGTGAGCAATTGACTTCAGATTATGCCTAAGGTAGACCGATATATTCTTATGAGTACCGCCCGGAGGCGGACCGCAGGAAAACCTGCGGCCTGCCTATGCAACCTGAGGAGAATCCATGGATAAAAGCACATTAAGAGAACACGTAGATCTGATCAGAGAGGTTTTCTCTTACAACCGGCGTTTCAAGGATTCTCTGTTTGTTATTAAAATTGACAGCTCCATCATCGACCACCCCTATTTTTCCATCCTGGTAAAAGACCTGTCCCTTCTGCATCAGAACGGCATCCGCTTTGTGATCATCCCCGGTGCCCACGACAGAATTGATGAGATTCTGGGGCAGTACAACATCAGTTATGAATCAAAGAACGGGATTCGGATTTCATCGGAAGAATCCATCAATTTCATAAAAATGGCTGCCTTTGATGTGTCCAACAAGGTCATGACACAGCTGTCGGGATATGATATTCCCTCGGTTATAGGCAACTGGGTCCGGGCCAGGGCACTGGGGGTTCTGGACGGAGTGGACTATCAGAAAACCGGACGTGTCGACAAGATCAAAGCGGACTCCATAAAAACCTTGCTCAAAGAGGGGCATATCCCCATCTTTCCCTGCATCGGTTGGAACGCCAAAGGTGATCCCTACAATATTTCCTCCGATGAACTGGCCAGAGTCATCGCCGTAAAACTGGGAGCCTCCAAACTCTTCTTTATCAATGCCGATGAAGTACTGACCAGCAGCAACTGCCGGGTCCCGGAAGAGATGAATCTTCCCGAAGACGGTCGGATATCCAAACTCTCCCTGAATCAGGCCAGACAGCTTCTGGACGTGAATGAAGAGAACCCGAGAATGGCCAGAATCAGAACCGCCCTTGAAGCCTGTGAGCAGGGGGTCAACCGGGTCCATATTGTAGACGGCACAAGCGACGGAGCCCTTCTGAAAGAAATTTTCTCCAACCTGGGTATCGGCACAATGATCCATAACAACACCTATGAACGGATCAGAGACATGGAAAACAAGGATATCTCCAGTGTACTGAGTCTGATGAAACCCTTTATAGACAAGGGCATTCTCATATCCCGCTCCCGGCAGGATCTGGAAGAGAAAAAGAAAGACTTTGTGGTCTATTCCATGGACGGCATCATCCACGGCTGCGGGGCATTGCACAGCTTCAGCAGCGAGCTGGCCGAAATTGCCGCCCTGGCGGTGGACCGGAAGTTTGTCCATCTCAAAATCGGCGGAAAAATCGTCGCCTACCTGCTGGACCAGGCCCGGGAACGGGGATTTGACCGTGTATTCGTCCTGACCACCCAGACCACGGACTGGTTTCTGAACCTGGGCTTTGAACAGGCCGATGTGGAAGATCTGCCGGAAGAGAAGAGAGCCCAGTACAACAAAGACAGAAACTCCAGGGTCCTGATGTACCGCTTCTGAAACAGGAGTCCCCTGTGAACGACTTCAAACCAGATGAACCCCGTCCTTCCCTCGGTGAACTGATCTCCACCTGTGCCTATATTGATGCCCACACCCACCAGGATGACTACAGGGATACACAGGCCATGATACGGGAGGTGGAGTCAGAGCGGATTCTGACCCTCACCGGTGCCGTCAGCCCCGATTCAATCCGGAAAATTGCACGGCTGAACAAGCGCTGCCCCTGGATACAAACAGCCGCCGGCATCCACCCCTGGAAAGCCGGCCGTTATGGACCGGAAGACCTAGCGGACCTCTCCCCGGACTATGCCGCTGCTCTGCAGGTCTCAGAAATCGGCATGGACAGAGTCTGGGCGCCGCCGGAAGCGGATCTGAACAGACAGGAAGCCCTTCTGGAAGCACAGCTGGAACTGGCTGTCCGGTACGGAAAGCCCGTCACCCTCCACACAAAAGGCGCCGAACAGGAGGTTCTGAATCTTCTGAAACGGCACCGCCCGCCCTCTGCTCTGATTCACTGGTTTGACGGATCAGATTCCCAGTTGAAACAGGCTCTGGATCTGGGGTGTTTTTTCACACTCTCCCCGGCTCTTGTCACAGACAGACACTTCCGGGAACTCTGCCGCCTGATCCCCCGGGACCGGCTTCTGCCGGAAACCGACAATCCCGGAACCTGGCCCTGGCTCTTCAAAACAGAAGGCCGCCCGCTCCATATAAAAGAAGTAGTGACAGAATGTGCAGCCTTCCTTGTTCAACCGGTAGAGGAACTATCTGAGCTGTTCCGGGCCAATCTGAAGAATTTTCTCTGTTTTGACCAGATTTGAATAATGGTTTATTTGATTTTAAAATGCATCCGTTCAATAATAGAGAAACATGAGGAAATAAAATGAAAAAAGTTATATTACTATTCGCAACTATTCTAATGTGCCTGACACCTGTGTGGGCGCAGAACTTCGGAATTGCCGTTCAGGATCAGGTCTCTTCGGTTCTCTATAATCCGGCTGCAATGGGTGCCCGGAACGCACAGGGCTTCGGTTATATCAACCGCTTTTCTGTAGACAGGGGATTTGAGAAGGATTATGACCTTGTGTTCTCCCTTGGAAACCTGGCCTACAGTTACGGACAGTTCTACGGCGTCGATAAACACAGAGTAGCCGGCGGTATCAGTATGGGGCTGGGAATGTATGCCGGAGCCCATTATCAGTGGACCGAAGGAACACCCGGACTGGGCGAAGGGTTCGGCCTCTCTTATATGATCCGTCCCACAAGCTTTCTGTCTCTGGCTGTAAAAGGGGAAGAACTGAATAAAGACCCTGCCATGGAGCTGGGATTCGGTTTCAGGCCCCTCTTTTTCAATAAAAAACTGGAATCCAGACTGACCCTCTCGGGGGATGCCCGTGTGGAAGACGGCAGCTGGGACACTCTCAGTCTGGGTGCCTTCAGCGAACTGGCTGACGGAGTCAGAATATTCGGGGACTACAATTTCCAGAAAGAAGCCTTTCAGATTGGTCTGAGTCTCTCCTTTGCCTACCTGGAAACCGGAAGCGCCATGGATGCCAGCGGCGACAGAAACTGGAACGACGGATACTTCCAGCTCTTCAGCACCTTTAAAAAACAGAGAAGCTTTATAGATTACTCCCATAATCGGGCCCTGGAATATGATCTGGCCCAGATTATCATGGACACTCCGGTCAGAGGCTACAACCCCTTTGTTCCCCGGGAGGGAATACGGACCGTGGTGGACTTCATTCTGGATATGGAAGCGGTAAAAAGGGACAGCACCCTGGATGCGGTAATCTTCAGAAATCAGAGCTTCCATACCAATTTTGCCAACATGCTGGAAATAGAATCTGTTCTGCAGGAAGTAAAGGCATCGGGAAAGAAGATCTACTTCTACTATGATTCTGCCGATCAGCTGCCCTATGCCCTGGCCGCATCGGTGGCCGACGGAATTTATCTGAGTCCCGCCGGTTCGGTATACTTAAGCGGATTCTCGGTGACCAATTTTTATCTCAAAAACTTCCTGGAAGAGTGGGGCGTAAGGGTTCACAACTTCCGGTCCCACGACTATAAAACCGCTTATAACAGCTTTTCAGAATCCGGTATGAGCGAAGCCGAACGGGAAGCCCTTCAGTATGTATATGACGGTCTTCAGAACCAGATGAACCGGATGATAGACGAAGGCCGCTCCGGCAAGCTCAGCGGATCAGCTCAATCACTTATAAACCAGGGTCCCTTCATCTATGCTTCCAAAGCTCTGGATATGGGACTTGTGGATGCCCTGATGTACGAAGATGAGTTTGACAAGGCAATGGCCCAGCTCAGATTGGGTATTACAAAAGCCTCCCGGGCCACGGGAAATATACAATATGACTGGGAAGACACCGGCCGGCCTATCATTGCCATGATCTACGCCAACGGCGGTATCAATATGGGAGACGGTGTTGCGGGTATGTCCATTGGCGCCGAAACCATGGCCAGTGCCATCCGCAACGCCCGGAAAAACCCCATGGTCCGGGGAATCATCCTCAGGGTGAACTCCGGCGGAGGATCTTCTCTTGCCTCGGACCTGATTGCCAGAGAAGTGGCTCTGTGCAGCCAGGGCGACAATCCCAAACCGGTTATCGTCTCCATGGGCGGTTCTGCCGCATCGGGAGGATACTACATTTCCGCCCCCGCTACACGGATCATAGCCTCTCCTGTAACCATCACAGGGTCCATCGGTGTCATCACCGTCATGCCTGAGATCTCCGGTCTCCTGGAGAGATTCGGCATCGGAACAGGCAGTGTAAAAACAGCGGAGAATGCCGATACAGGCAATATCCTGAAAGAGATGACCCCGTCTGAAGAAGAGATGATCCGGGAATACATTGCCGAAAACTACGAGCAGTTCATCACTCTGGTGGGCGAGCACAGACAGATGCCTGTAGAAGAAGTTCATAAGTCGGCACAGGGCCGGATCTGGACGGGAGAACAGGCTCTGGAAAGAGGTCTGGTAGACGGCAACGGCGGAATAAAAGAATCCTACAGACTGATGCAGCAGCTGATTTCCACAGACCGTGACGTCCGGCTGGTAGAGATTGTTCCCGGACGGAACATGTCTATCTTCGAACGTTCCCTGACCCCTTTGATGAAGGGTGCCAAAGCGGAAGCCGAACTGCCTCTGCCGGAAGACCTGAAACACCTGATGGAATTCTATAAGGAACTGAGTGCCTATCAGAAGGGAGAAGCCCTTTATCTGATGCCCTACAGTGAAGAAGAGCTGGGTATTTCAGGAGAATAATTCCGTATCACCAAATAAAACGAAGGGAGCTTCCGCAAGGGGGGCTCCCTTTTTCATCTCAGGGATCAGAAGGGTTTGAGGATCTCATCCATCAGCCGGATCACCTGCAGGGCGTCCCTGAAGGAGGAAGCGCTTTGTCTTCCGGGATTCCTGTACAACTCCAGTGCATGATTCATCATGGCCGAGAAATAGGCCGTCCGCCCGTTCCAGCCGCTGCAGTACTCTTTAAGAGAACGGAAGCCGCTGTAGTAGGGAGATTCCTCGGAGCCCCACAGCTCATAGACCCCGTTCCCGATTCTGATCCGCCCCGATTCAAAACTCAGATCCAGCTCAAACACCAGATGATCCCGTCCGCCGGAAATGTCCAGATGAACCATACACTCACCCGCACTGGCCAGAACCAGCAGGGGGGCGCCCTTGTCATAAGGCCGGCCGCTGCAGTGGAGAATCTCCAGGTCCTGCCCGGTCAGATAACGGATAATATCCAGCATATGAGTCCCGTCGTGAAACAGGATTTCCGCCGCCGGCCGGGTCCGTCCCATATACAGCCGGGCATTGATCCCCAAAAGTTTCCCGTAGGCTTTCTCCCGGATCAGACCGTGTACTTCCTGATAGTCTCTGGAAAAACGGCGCTCATGATTCACAAGAACTGAAG
>JAQQAM010000209.1 GCA_028532905.1 Spirochaetales bacterium | reverse complement strand
TCATCAGCAATACCGTCCCCTACCTATTTAAGACGGTCAACTGGCCCTCTGAATCGGCATCCATGGCGGTTGTCTCAGATATCTCACTGGGTTTGTTCCTGTCTATGGCGATGATGGGGCTGGACATCCGGATCATGCAGGGCTCTGTGCTGCCCATAGTGCTGCTGATGACCGCACAGCTGGTTGTTATCGTGCTCTTTTCCATCTTTGTTGTCTTTCCGGCTATGGGGAAGGATTATGACGCTGCTGTTATTACCTCCGGATATCTGGGACTGGGTCTGGGAGCAACCCCTACGGCTCTGGCCAATATGACAGCACTGACCCACCATTTCGGGGCCTCTCCCCGGTCTTTTCTGATCATACCCCTTATGGGAGCCTTTTTCATCGATCTGGTGAATTCCTTTGTGATTGAGTTTTTTCTGAAATTCATTGTCTGATGTTTATTTGAAAATCTTCTGATTATCCACTTCTCTCTCCTCATTTCCCTGGTGAACAGAGGTTATTCCTCTGGTGTTTTCATACTAATTTGACAAATCACCCCTTTTCAGATCGGAAAAAAGCTTATAAGGTATAGATATTAAAAATACACATTCTCGGAATGTGTCAATAAAAAATGGAGGCAGAATGGATCTGAGTACCCTACGCAATTACTATAAAACAATGGTGACTGCCAGAGAGATGGATCTGCTGGAACAAAGCTACACCGGCCGTGGTGAGGCTTTTTTTCATGTTTCCGGCGCCGGTCACGAAGCCACAGCCCTTCTGAACGAGTTCCTGGGACCCCAGGACTGGCTTCACTGTCATTACCGCGATAAAGCCCTTATGCTGGCACGGGGAATATCTCCCGAGATGTTCTTCCTGTCCCTTTTTAATAAAGACGGCGCCCATTCCAGGGGCCGCCAGATGAACGCTCACATGAGCGACCCTTCCAGAAAAATACTGAGTATCGTCGGTCCCGTGGGAAACTCCGCCCTTCAGGCGGCGGGTATCGCCGAGGCTGTTAAAGAGGAACAGGACAATCCCCTTGTCCTGTGTGCCCTGGGGGACGGTATGTCCCAGCAGGGAGAAGTCCTTGAGGCTGTGGCCCATGCCGTACGTAAAGAGCTTCCTGTTCTGTTCTTTATTCAGAACAACAGTTTTGCCATTTCCACTAAAACCAAAGGGAAAACCCTCTTTTCCAGACCCGACGGAGAGGCGGATACATTCTACGGTATTCCCATTACCAGAATAGACGGGCGGAATCCTGAGAATCTGCCAGGTGTATTTGAGCCTCTTATCAAAGGTTTGAGGGACAACAGGAAACCCGTGATTGTGGTTTTTGAAACAGACCGCCTGCACAGCCATACCAATGCGGATGACCACCGGGTTTACCGGAGTGAATCGGAAATCCAGGCTCTTCAGGAGTCGGGAGACCCTATCATCCATCTGGGTAGCTGGCTCGTGGCCCAGGGAGTTGCCGCCGAAGAGCTTGATGCTGATGTTGATGCCATCAGGGAGTCCCTGAAAGAGACCGCCCGCCGGGTTCAGCAGAGTGCCGATCCCAAAGCCCTTTTTACAGCCAAAAAGGAGCTTCCCTCCCACCTCAGCGATCCTGACCAGGAGTACAGAGGTACAGAAGGGAAGGAAGCCCTGACCATGATAGAAGCCCTGCGGGAGACCTTCCGTTTTCATATGGAGAAGAACCCCGCAGTGGAACTCTTTGGAGAAGATCTGGAAGATCCCAAGGGGGATGTCTTCGGCATTACCAAAACCCTGAGTCAGCAGTTCCCGGGGCGTGTGGAAAACAGCCCTCTGGCGGAAGCCTCCATCGTGGGGCTTTCGGTGGGGCGCTCCCTGGCGGGTAAACGGCCTGTGGCCTTCCTCCAGTTTGCCGATTTTCTCCCCATTGCCTACAATCAGCTCTGGGCTGAAATGGGCAGCATGTTCTGGAGAACCGACGGCGGCTGGAACTGTCCCATGATCGTTATGGTCTCCTGCGGCGGATATAAACCGGGTCTCGGTCCCTTTCATGCCTCCAGTATGGAAGCTGTGGCGGCTCATATTCCGGGAGTGGATGTGGTTATGCCCTCCACAGCCGGTGATGCCGCCGGTCTGCTGAACGCCGCCTTTGAATCAGAGCGGCCCACCATCTTCTTTTATCCCAAGGTCTGTCTCAATGAGGCTTCCGGCAGAACCAGCGCGGATGTTTCCCGTCAGCTGGTGCCCCTGGGGGTCGCCCGGAGTGTGAGAGAGGGTGAGCATATTTCCTTTGTGACCTACGGTAATCCCGTAAAACTCTGTCTGAAAGCCGCTGATGCCCTGGAGGCTCAGGGAGTCACATCGGATGTCATTGACCTGCGATCCATCTCTCCCTGGGACAAGCACAGGGTTATTGCTTCCGCCGAAAAGACAGGGCGGGTCATCGTGGTGCATGAGGAAAATAAAACCGCCTCCATGTCCTCTGAGATTGCCGCCGAACTTGCGGAGTCAGTAAAAAGGCCGGTGCAGATCAGAAGAATTGTCCGGGAGGACACACATGTCCCCTGTAATTTTGACAATCAGCTGGAAGTTCTTCCTTCCTATCAGAGAATCCTGGAAACAGCTGTTGATATGCTGGGAGGCAGCATCAGCTGGAAGAAGGAAGAGAAGGGCGCGGCAGACGAGTTTACAATTGAGATTATCGGAACCAGCCCTGCCGATGAAACGGCCACTGTAACAGAATGGCTGATTCAGGAAGGGGACAGTATTACAGAAGGACAGCTGATCGCCGAGTTTGAAGCGGATAAGGCCGCGGCGGAGTTGAAGTCTCCTGTCAGCGGTGTTGTTGCAGAACTTCTCCTGGAAGAGGGAGAAGCTGTTGAGATCGGTACAGCGGCGGTCAGAGTCAAAACAGAGGCCGGTGCCGGGCAGACTCTGAAACCCAAAACAAAAGAAGAGCCCGGAGACCCTGTTATCACCGGATTGAAGGCCAATACCCTATCAGCGTCATCCGGGACTCCGGCCCTTGCTGCTGCAACTTCAGAGGGCGACAGACGTCCCTGGATTCTGGATGTGGAAGGTGTTCAGGGCAGCCGCGTAGTCAGCAATGAAGAGATTATGGCCTCCTGTCCCGGATGGGAAGAGGGTGAGATTTTCAAGATGACCGGAATTGAAAGCCGGAACTGGATAGGCGAAGGTGAAGATATCATCTCCCTCTCGGAAAAGGCTGTCAAAACGGTTTTGGACCGGAATCAGCTGGATCTGGATGATCTGAGCCTAATCCTGGTCACATCCGGTACTCCCGGACAGCTGACTCCCTCCCTGGCAGCCCGTATTCAGTACACCCTGATGCCCGAAGGCAAGAGAAGCAATCATTGCCCGGCTTTTGATATCAATGCCGCCTGTTCCGGCTATCTGTACGGACTGCAGAATGCCTGGGACTTTCTGAACAGCCGCCCTGAGGGTACGGTTCTTCTGGTGACTGCCGAAGTTCTCTCACCCCTGGTGGATAAGGCGGACAAGTCCACATCTCCCATTTTCGGAGATGCTGCCACAGCCACACTGATTACAGGATCGGTTAATCCTCTGAAAGGAAAAGCCCGTGTCTACAGGCCTGTGACTGCTGCTGCCGGAGAGCCGGGAACCATTCTGACTGTACCCGCCGATCCGGCACAGACCATCTATATGCATGGTCCCAAGGTCTACCTGGAAGCGGTTCAGAGCATGATTTCCCTGCTGGGAGATGCCTGTGAACAGGATGGTATAAAACTGAAAGACCTGGATCTGATTATTCCCCATCAGGCCAATCAGAGAATCATCAATGCGGTGAAGCAGAGACTGAAACTCCCGGAAGAGCAGGTCTACAGCCAGATCAGGTACAGAGGCAACACCTCCTCCTGTACCATTCCCCTCTGTCTGGAAAGCCTCTTCAAAGAGTCCAGGGGAGGGCAGACCTTCGGTCTGACTGCCTTCGGCGGCGGGTTTACCTCTGCCGGCGGCCTTGTGGAAGTGCTCTGATTTCCTAGAGGCTTTGAGACCCCGCCGGACGAAAAAAAATACCCCCGAAGGACCATGTCCCGGGGGTATTTTTATCTCTCTGACCGAAACCCTGAGAGTCCGGTCCCCTTAAAAAAGGGATCTGCAGATCAGTCCCTGATTCGTCCCAGTCCCAGAAGTTTCAGAATCCAGTCTGCCAGAGGTTTGGCATGATTTCTGTTTTTCAGGTTCAAATACCAGCCGATCTTTTTCATAATGGGGATTTTATGGGTTTCCACAAACTCCAGAAGGGTTCCGTCGGGATCTTCTATATAGGTGAACCGTCCGGCCGCTTCTCCCATATCGAACGAGTTTTCACTGTCTACCGTAAAAGGGTAGCCCGCGGCAGTCAGAGCCTCTCCCAGATCATTCATTCCATTGATATCAAAGCACAGATGGATGAATCCGGCATCACCCCAGAATCTGTCTCTGAAGATCTTTTCCCCTTTTCTGTCCAGAGACTGGATCAGCTCAATGATGCTCTCTCCAAAGACTCTGGAAAAGGCACCCTGTCTTTTATCCTTGTGGCTGAGAATCACTCTTCTGAATGAACCTTCGCCGCCGGGCAGTCCTTTTAAATCCTCAAAAGACCCGCTTTCATCCGCCAGAACCGTATCGTAGCCCAGGATTTTATAAAGAGGAAGAACCTTGTCGATGTTGCTGACACCCACGACCGCGCCGCAGGGCCCGCCTGTCAGGGCGCTGTGGTTCAGAAAATAATCACTCCGTTCACACATTTCAAAAATATTGCCCCAGGGATCTTTTATATGAAAGTGAAGATGCCCGGAGGGATCTTTGGCCACAGCTGTCAGTACGTCGACGCCCTCCTTCTTGTAATACTCATAACAGGCTGCCGCATCGGGAGTTTTAATTTTGCCTATCTGTATTCCCAGATCCCCGATTGTGAGAGCTTCAGCAGGGTAGGCTGTCTCCCGGCTGGTGTACTGCCATATTTCGAAACCGCTGCCGCCCTTCAGGTTCAGGGCCAGTGCGGCATCCCTGGACTGTACTTTATTTCCTGTGTACTGAGTCATAAGGGGGGCTTCCGCTGCTTCCTGAAACACGGGAACATCCATACCGAAGTACTTTCTGTACCATTTCCAGGCCTCATCCTTACTTCTGACACCTACACCCAACTGCTGAATACCACTGATCAAGTATGACATTTCATCTTTCCTTTTAGAACTGTTGTTGATTCATTTTATCTATTGTCCCGAAAGAGGGCAAATGAAAAGACTTTGAGATCTGTTAAGGAATCTTAATCAAAGCTTTCCAGATATTCTTTGAAAATCTCTTTGTAGGTCTCAAAGTTCTCGGAGTGAACCATCCGGTTCCGGGCTTCCGATGACCCGGGAAGACCCTTGGTATAGGCACAGAGCTGTTTTTTCATCTCATTGACGGCTGTCCGCTCATCTTTGTAATGAACCGCCAGTTCCAGCTGACGGAAGGCGGTTTCCATTTTTTCCCGGGGGCTGGGGGGGGGAAGAGTTTTTCCTGTGGTGAGAAGGTGTTTTGTCTCCCGGAACAGAAAGGGGTTGCCGATGACGCCCCGGGCCAGCATAACGCCGTCTATGCCTGTTTCCTGCAGCATGTCTCTGACATTCTCTGCGGTAAAAAGATCTCCGGAACCCAGAACCGGGTAATCTCCCAGTTCCTGTTTCAAGGTTTTCAGATGGCTCCAGTCGGCGGTACCGCCGTAGGCCTGCTTCCGGGTTCTGGCATGCATGGTGATGGCTGCTGCTCCCGCTTTCACCGCTTTTTCGGCCACATCCATAAAATTAATGGACTGGGCATCCCAGCCGGTTCTTATTTTCACGGTCACGGGTATGTCTGTATTGTCCTTCATGGCTCTGACAATATCATAGAGCCTGCCGGGATCACGCATCAGATCCGAACCGGCTCCGGATTTTATAATCTTGGGCACAGGACAGCCGCAGTTCAGGTCTATAAGAACGGGTTTGTTCTGTTCCACCATTCTGACTGCTTCTCCGGCGGCGTCAACTGTTCCCGAGAAAATCTGAACGGCATAGATGTGTTCGGCATCCGCTTTTTTGAGGAGTTCTTCCGTTTTTCCGCTTCCCCTGACAAGGGCTTCACAGGAGACCATTTCCGTATAGCAGAGATCGGCTCCGTTCTCTATACAGACAGTCCGGAAGGCTCTGTCTGTGTATCCGGCCAGTGGAGCAGCAAAAATATTACCCTCCAGTGTGAGGTCATCAAACTGAAGGGGTTTGTAAAGAGACCGAGCTTCGCTCATGAGAGACCGAATAGAGTCCTTGCGTTTTCAAAGAGTGCCTCGTAAACCTCTTCTTCCGGTTCTTCCCGGAGGGAGGCTACAAATTCGGCTGTGGAGGGAAGATAGATAGGTTTGTTCCTTTTGCCTCTGAAAGCAGCAGGTACCATAAAGGGCGCTTCGCTCTCAATGACAATCCTGTCCAGAGGGAGGTAGCGAACCGTATCGTGCAGATTCCGGGCATTCCTGTATGTTACATTTCCCGCAAAGGAGAAATACATATTGTCATGATGATCCAGAATCTTTTTGGCATATTCCCAGTCTTCCGAGTAACAGTGGAGAACACCTCCCCGGGAGGGCATCCGGGTGCTTAAAATTTCCTGAATGTCCTTTCCGGCATTTCTGTTGTGGATGATGACCGGCTTATCGTTCTGGTCCGCCAGTTCGAGCTGGGCTATGAAAAGCTCCACCTGTGAACTTTTATCCCCGAACTTTCTGTAATAGTCCAGACCTGTCTCTCCCAGGGCCACGACCTTATCCATGGCAAGGCCTTCGGATATTTTCTGTTCCCAGTCGGGACCGGGATTCTGAACCTCAGAGGGAGATACACCGATGGCGAATACAACATTGGATGCTGTAGAGAGGTTATTATAAAGATCAAAGAAGTCATAAAGATTATTGCAGATGCTCATAATGTATGAGACGTTTTCCTGCCTGGCTTCCTGAGTTATAATCAGCTGTTCGATCGGATCTTCGTGAATTAACCCGATGTGGGCGTGAGTATCAAAATACTGCATGTTATTACCGCTTTAAAAATAGGATATTTGGACACAAATCTGCGCTTTCCGGCTTGTCTTTTCTGATTCAAAGATCCTGTCAGCAGCAGATTGCCTTTACGTATGGAGCTAGGAATCCACACCTTTTAATTCATATTATTAGCCCATTTTAAAAACAAAAACAAGAAAAAAATGAAAAAACAGTTTTCCTGTGCAGGGGAAATGAGGCATTTCGGCTTGGAATAACTATTGTTTTTCAGGAATTTCAACGGTATAATGTTTGAGAAAACAACTGTTCAGTGTCATTCTATGTCCCAAAAAAGCCGTTTCCGCCTTGTATAGGGGTTCAGAATCATTGTACATTTGTCGATAAGTAATAAATAGGAATAAGGAGAAACGGTGGCTGGTAAAAAGAGGATTAAAAAATCCGGAACCGGGTCTACCGTCGGCGGGTCCGCTTTGTTCGGGCGCTTCGGCCGGGCTGGAAGACAGAAACTGACAATCATGCTCATTCCCCACTCTGAAAAGAGGGTATTCAATTTCCAGATTTCTGTTCTGGCTCTGAGCTTTATCAGTATACTCCTTATTTCCCTGGTGGTTACCTTTGTCTGGCTGACTGCTGATTTTTCCGGAACAAACGATCTTCTCGCCTCCCGTTCCAAAGATCTGGAACATACGGAAGCCAGTCTGGAGACACTCCGTAACGAGGTGAATCAGCTGATCACCTCTACAGAAACATTTCAGAGAACCCTGTCGGGAACCCTCAATACCCTGGGTGTTGAATCGGCCGGCAGAGATACGGTTTCCAACAGAAGCGGAGACCTGACCAACTTCTTTAATGTGGAATCTTCGGATGACGGTTCTCTCAGTGAAACTGTTGAAATTCAGAAACTCAAAACGGCTTTGGATCAGTCTGTATCCTCCCTGGATGAAATAGGCCAGATTCTCAACAGCCAGAAAAGTCTTCTTTCCGATATACCCACCATGTGGCCTCTGAAAGGAGTTCAGGGGTATGTAACTGCGATTTTCGGACCTTCCATCCATCCTTTTTCCGGTCAGTGGTATCTCCATAAGGGAATCGACATCGCCTATGGGTATGGTGTTCCCATTATTGCCACAGCCAACGGCAAGGTGCTGGAGCAGGATTATGATGAAGGGTATGGTAACTATGTTGTTATCCGGCATAAGTACGGTTTCTATACCAAATACGGTCATATGCAGAGAACCTATGTCCGTCCCGGTCAGGATATCAGTCAGGGTGAAGTCATCGGAACAATGGGTAATACCGGACTGTCCACAGGACCTCACCTCCATTATGAAGTACGAATCGGTTCCCAGGTAGTGGATCCTGTCAAGTATATTAATATGACTGACAACCATGATATTTTTACCAGGGTTACCAGGAATCTTCAGAAATATAAATAATTCACAGATATCAGAACCTCATGACTCTCCCTGTGGGAAATCTTTTCACCGGGGGGATATTTTGTTTTTTCCTGAATCGGGTTAGACTGTCTGTGATTTTAAAAGTGTATAAGCGAAAAAAGGGCTGATGTATGAGCGATTATATAAAAAACCACTCTTTTATAAATTCTATTATAGGAGAGGGAACCAGGTTCAACGGAGAACTTGTTTTAAACGGTCTTCTTCGAATTGACGGCGATTTTTCCGGCAGTATAACCACAACAGGCAAGGTTCTGGTGGGTAAAACCGGCCGGGCAGAGTGCAATATTGTAGCCGGTACGGCAGTTGTCGGCGGTGTTGTTCACGGTAATATTTTTTCTTCAGGCAAGGTCATTATACTGGCAACCGGAATGGTTGTAGGAAATATTCAGGCACAGAAACTGGTTGTGGAAGAGGGGGTCCTCCTTCACGGCAGCTGTGTGATCAAGGGAGAAGCAGCAGAGCAGGAAAAAACTGCTGTTGCCCCTTCCGGTTCCAGCTACTCTCTGGACTGGCAGGGGGAAGCCGAGGAGACCGGGGAGACCATCTGATGGATAAACTGGGGATCGCAGGCAGTTCTTTAGTGCCGCGGGAATCCAGACGGAAAGATAAAAAGGTAGAAGAGAAAAAGAAAACCTCTTCTCTGAGCTTCAAATCGGAAGTCAGCCGGAAGGAAGATGATATCAGAACGGAGTCTGCTGCTCTGTCTGAGGGACTGACAGGACTTGAGAAAGCCGAAGACCTTCTTGATGATGTCTATCAGCTGGGAGAGGACCTGAAACAGGATGCCAACCTGGCTACTTTGAAAAAGTACAAGGCGGCGGTCAAAAAATTCTACAAGTATGTAGTGACCCGCAGTCTGGAAGCCGCCCATGTTGATGGAAGACTGAATCCAAAGACCATGAGCCGGAAGCAGTATACTCTGATATCGGTTGTGGATGAACAGCTTGAAAAACTGGGAGCCGCTGTGCTGCGGAGCCAGAAGGATCAGCTGAATATACTGAAAAAAATTGATGAAATATATGGTATACTTGTCGATCTGACGCGATGATCCCCTGAATGAGGGAACAGGCAGGATGAGTACCTTAAATAAATTAGGAGACCAGATAATGGGATCGGATAAACATAAAGACCATCATAAAGATCATCATAAAGGGGGAGCTCCCCTGGATATAAACAACTATCCTGACGGACTGTTCAGAGCCAAGATTATTCACTCCAGTGAAACAGAAGTCTGTCAGCCACCCCAGGGTGAGAGTCTTGAGACTGGTGAAAAGATTATAATAAAGACGAGATACGGCAATGATATGGTGAAAGTCCTCGGCCCCGTTACCGATCTGTCTCACATCCGGAAAGGGGATGTGCGCAATATTGTGAGAAGAGTGGGGGAGGATGATCTTAAAAAGGCGGAATCCTTCAGGAAAAAAGAGGAAGATGCCTTCCGGATCTGCCGGGAGAAGATTGACAAGCATAAACTGGATATGGCTCTTGTTTCTGCCCATTATCTTCTTGATGAACCCAAGGTGATGTTTTTCTTTACCGCTGAAAACAGAATCGATTTCAGAGAGCTGGTAAAGGATCTTGTTTCCATATTCAAGATGAGGATTGAACTGCGGCAGATTGGCGTCAGGGATGAATCCAGGGTTCTGGGCGGATTGGGAGTCTGCGGTAGAGAATACTGCTGTCACAGTCTGACAGATCATCTGAGCCCCGTATCCATCAAGATGGCCAAAGAACAGAATCTGTCACTGAACTCCATGAAGATTTCGGGCCCCTGCGGCAGGCTGCTCTGCTGTCTGTCCTATGAATATGACTATTACAGGGAAGAGAAGAGAAAGCTTCCCAACGAAGGGTCCAGAATCAGCTGGGATGGAACCAGCTTTAAAGTGATCGAAGTGAATATATTTTCCAAGAGAATACGCCTTGCCGGAAGCGACGGCAGAATGCTTGATCTGGGAACGGCAGAAATTTCATATGATAAGGAATCCCGCAGCTGGGAGCTAAATCCTTTAGAAATTTAGTCTTATCTTGTTGACAGTCCGTTTGTATCTCTGTTAATATCCATCTGCTAACGAGTTAAAGGCCTTCGGGTCATCAGCTTGTATAACGCCGAAGGGATGTATATCGCTCCGGTAGATTGAGGAGTCCAAAATGGCAGGAGTCAGTAAGAACGCCCGTATCGGATCTGGTACACATAAGTTTGTCCATGCCGAAGACGGCGGCGAAATTAAAATGAGATCCATTTTTCAGAATGGTCGCATGAGACATGTTGCTGAATGTGAAAAATGTAAACGCCAGGAAAGAAGACCCAGCGATTTCGTTTTAGAGTAGACGCAACCTTAAAAATCGGCAGAGAGAGTTTTTCTTCCGTACAGTTTGTACCGGTTGATTAACGAAAGGTTATTCTGTCGTACAAAAAATTAAACCACAGGAGGTAGTAGAAGTGCCTAATTCACTTAATGCTGCTAAGAGACATCGTCAGAATCTCAAAGCCAGAGCACACAATCGTACTATCCGGAGTACTGTAAGAACCAGTATTAAAGCATTTGAAGCTGCAGTTGAAGCAAAAGACAAAGCAAAAGCTGAAGTTACCTATGCTCAGTTTGTTAAACTGATTGATACTGCTGCAGGAAAGGGATTGTATCACAAGAATATGGCCGCAAGAAAGAAGTCCAGACTTTACAAAGTTCTTGCAGCAATGGCTTAATGGTAACGATCAAATCCTAATTATTTAGAGAAGAGATATGTCAGATACAAAGCTAACAAAAGCTGAGATAATTGAACATATTTATGACAATTCATCTATCAGCCGAAAAGATATTCACAATGTGATTGATTCTTTTTTCGAAGAAATAAAAGAAGCTCTGGAAGACGACAGAGTTGTTGAGCTCAGAGGTTTTGGTACCTTTGAAATCCGGACCAGAAAGGGCCGGGAAAAAGCCAGAAATCCGAAAACCGGTGAAATCGTACCTGTAGAGAGTCACGGTGTTACTGTATTCAGACCTGGTAAAGAATTGAAAAAACTGGCCTGGCCTCTGCGCAAATAGTGCGGAACAGAGCCTGAAAATAGACTCAGCCGGCTTTAATCCCGTATCGGGAATAAACGCCGCTTATTATTTCTTAAAAAGGGACGCCGGGTGCGTCCCTTTTTTTTCTGATTTCATCCCGAATTGACAATCCTCCCCATAAGTAGGACAATAAGAGCAGGGATACATCCGACTGGAGGAAGTGTATGATCTCTGATACAAAAAGAGAAGTTCTGGATCTTTTCAGTGAAGGACGCGAACTCTACAAAACAAGGAAATTTTCCGAAGCCATGGGCAAGTTTGCAGATGCTCTCAAGCTTGATCAGGACGACGGCCCCTCCAAAGTCTATTATGCCAGATGTAAAATGTATCTGGACAATCCCCCGCCTCCCGAATGGGACGGCGTATTTGTAATGACAACTAAATAGGAATATCAAAATAGTATGGCACCATCTTTAAAGGATATTGAATCTATTTCAACAATACTGGGTAATGAAACCGTCTTTAAAGGGACAATGAAGTTCACAAAACCCCTGAAAATTGATGGAAAATATGAAGGCCGCATTGAATCTGAAGGTTTTCTGTATATAGAAGAAGGGGCGGAAGTCCATGCGGATATACAGGTCGGGTCTATTGTAATCGGCGGAATTGTTTACGGTGATATTGAGGCATCCGAGAAGCTGGAGATGCTTTCAACCGGTCAGGTTGTGGGTAATATCAGAACCGCCAAACTCAAGATCGCCGACGGCGTCCGCTTTGAAGGGAAATGTGATATGATAACAGATCCCGAATCCATCGATGTCTTTTCGGCACCAGTTGCCCAGCTCAAACAGGATCATAATGAGCTTTGAGGAACACAGCCGTTCCCTTCTTGAACTGAGCAGACAGAATAAACTGACTCTGGTAACAGCAGAATCCTGTACGGGAGGACTGATTGCCGGGGCTCTCACTGAAATTGCCGGCAGCTCCGATGTTGTATGGGGCGGTTTTGTCACCTATGCCAATGAGGCTAAAACCGCTGTTCTTGGTGTACCGTCTGCACTGATAGAAGAGAAGGGCGCCGTTTCAGAAGAGGTAGTCTGTGCCATGGTGAAAGGAGCCCTTGAAAAAAGCGGAGCCTCTATGGCTGTTGCCGTATCCGGTGTGGCCGGTCCCGGGGGAGGGAGTCCGGAAAAGCCTGTGGGAACCGTATGGATTGCCGCCGGTCTGAATAATGAAACACCCCGTACTGTACTGTGTCGTT
This sequence comes from Spirochaetales bacterium, assembly GCA_028532905.1. Classification (GTDB taxonomy): domain Bacteria; phylum Spirochaetota; class Spirochaetia; order DSM-2461; family DSM-2461; genus Oceanispirochaeta. Next base: position 519 of record JAQQAM010000209.1, on the reverse strand, counting down.
TTCAAGGGGATCGCAGCTCCGTCAGAACTCAAACAGTGAACAGTGCTCTCGCCCTGTGTGAAAAGTTAATTTTGTCAATTTCTTCCCTTGACAGTGATAAGTCCTGATAATATATTGAAACTATAGAACGATTTCGCCCTTTGGCGAGACAATTCCTTAAGCAAGTCTGAATCTTCACATTAAATCCTTTAATACAAGAATGAATATTTGAAGAAATTGACATATATCGATTATAAAATCAAAACTACGTTGGAGAAGTTATGGCGATAATCCGGAAAAATCTGGACAATCCTCAGGACGAAACTGCAGTTGCCGAATCTGCTGATACCCAGAAAGAACTGGATCTGGGAAGCGGTAGTGAATCAGCTGCTGATGAAGGTTCCGGGGAAGAATCAACCAAAGAAAGCAAAACAGTAACAGTCAAGAAGACTGCCGTGAAAAAAAGAGCAGTTGTCAAAAGAAAACCGAAAGTCAGTACGGATGAAGATTCAGGTGATTCGGGAGATTCAGGTGATGAAA
>JAQQAM010000208.1 GCA_028532905.1 Spirochaetales bacterium | reverse complement strand
GCCATACCCAGACCGTTGGACGATTTTATATCCTTGGATATGGAGATAAAGGAACACATTCCCAGGAAGTTGGCCAGCAGAATATTACTGGTAAAAATGGATGCAAAAAGCAGTACAATGGGGTTAATATCCGGTGTCATTTACTTCCTCCTTTGGAAAGCATTATGGATTTTACAATCCACAGGAATGTACCCAGCAGGAAAAAAGCACTGGGAGCCATAACCATAATGGTCCATTTTGTGAACCCTTCCGGCATGACAGGAATACCGAAAAGGGTACCGAATCCCAGAAGTTCACGGATAAACGCTATGATCATAAGAACCCACATATATCCCAGACCGGACGTGACACCGTCCCAGAAAGAGAGCAGAGGGCCGTTGGCCTGAGCAAAGGCTTCCGCCCGTCCCATTATGATACAGTTTGTGATGATCAGCCCTACATAAGGACCCAGTGATTTACTGACATCCGGCAGATAGGCTCTTAACAGTATGTCCACGATAATAACGTAGAAGGCAATAATCAGAGTCTGAACAATCATCCTGACCTTTCTGGGAATCAGGGATTTAATAATGGAAACGGTCACATTTGTGAGAGCCGCAACAAAAACAAGTGCCACGGTCATGGTGAATGTATTGGTCAGGTTATTGGTTACCGCCAGAGTGGAACAGATACCCAATATCTGAACAAAAACAGGATTATTGGTCCATATATTGTCTTTCAGAATGGCAGAGGGGGTTGCTTCATTCATTGTACGGCCTCCTCAGTTTTAAGATAGTCGATTTCTTTATTGATAATGGTCTCCATGGACGTACTGGTCAGAGACGCACCGGTGACCCCGTCAACGGATGCGTTTTCAGTATCCCCATCGGCTGAACCGCTCCCCTTTACAACCTTGATGCCCTCAGAAGAGATTCGTTCACCTTTGAACTGATCTTTGAACCAGTCTTCATCAATTCGTCCTCCCAGTCCGGGTGTTTCATTGTGACTGATAATATCCAGACCGATAATACGGCTGACTGACCCGTCGACTGCCAGAATCCCGGTAATCGTCCCCCACAGTCCGCTGCCAGAAAAATAGCGGATCAGAACATCTTCTCCGGCAATATTTGTCTTGATTGTATCCCCGGGGACAGGTACAGAATCAAATTCCGAACTGTATGCCTCTGAAATGGATGCACCGCCCTCCGGCAGTTTACCGATAGATTTCAGAACAGAGCTCTGTACAGAGACAATTTTGTTCTGCTCCACCAGCTCTTCTGTCGCATCATTGGCCAGTGCCAGAAAAAAAACAAAGAAAAAGGCAGTAATGAATGTAAAAATAATTGTATAGACTATTCCGTTTTTATTCATTTGGCAGCTCCTTTTTTGGGTGTAAACCACTCGTCAAAAAGAGATGCAAAGGTATTGCCCATCAACACACCGAAACTGGTTCCTTCGGGAAACAGAGAGAAAACCCGGACCAGACAGGTAACAGAACCTATGAGGATACCATAGAGATACTGAGCCTGGTTTTTTTTGGGACCCGTAACCGGATCTGTAGCCATAAAGACAATTACAAAAAGAACTGATCCGGAAAATAGGGATTCCAAAGGCGGAAAGGATGAGGGAACCCCCATAAAAAACAGTGCAGAAGAGAGAATCAGAAATGTGAGAGTGGTGGACAGTATGATTCTCCAGCTGGCTGTCTTTGTATAAATAAGATAGATGGCTGCCAGAATAATAAGCAGGACAGCAGATTCACCCAGGGAACCGGCACGGATACCCGTCAGAAGATTGAGAAGATCCGGATTTGTACCGGCTCTCATCAGTCCCAGGGGGGTTGCCGTGGTAACAGCATCGGCATTGTTCATGCCGAAATTTCCTGGTGTCATCCATCCGGTAGTCATAAAGGACGGAAAGGTTATATAGACGAAGAGACGTCCAGTTATAGCCGGATTAAAGATATTGCGGCCGAATCCTCCGAAAATACATTTCCCGAAAAGGACTCCGAACACAATACCGATGACAGCTACCCAGAGAGGAACCAAAGGCGGCATGGACAGTGCATACAGTGCACAGGTAACCAGAACCGCCTCGGACACTTTTTTTCCTCTGGTTTTCATAAACAGATACTCTGTAAGTGTACCGGCTATAAATACAACGGCATGGATCATGAGTGAGCGCAGACCGTAGAGGTAAAGAGAAAATATCATAATTGGAAGAATGGAGTAGACAACCCTTCTCATCATGATTTGTTTTTGAAACACGAATACCCTCCTGTTCTATAGATGCAGATTTTTACTTGATACAGTATGATTTGTATTACCATACCTATCATATCATAATGTTTCGATGAATCGAATTTCAAAACATTCAATCTATTTTTATCAAATACTACTGGAATTGTAGTGTATAAATTTGTAAATTAGTAGTAATTGGAGAAAAAAATGGCTAAATATGCACGAATTCTGGAAATAAATAATGAGCAGGTTCTTGTGGGTCTGCTGAATGATAAAGGCCTGTGCGGTTCAGGCAGCTGTGAAGGATGCAGCTGCTCCACCAAGATGCAGACCATGAACGTTAAAGTTCCTTCCGGTTACACACAGAAGGCGGGACTGAAAACCGGTATTGATGTGGAGATGAAACTGCCCAAAGGGACGGCTCTGGACTGGTTTCTTTTAATCTTTCTGCCTCTGATTCTGGTTGTTGCCGCGGTTCTTCTGCTTCAGAATCGTCCCGAATCTGTACGGAACATTACTGCCCTGACCGCCGGTCTGGGAGGTTTTATCCTGTCAGCTGCCGTTCTAAAAAAACTCAGGAAAGATCAGACCATTGAACTGACTCCCCTGAAGTCCGAAGAAATTCCCTCTCAGGATTGACAGCTTCCGGCATAGGCGCTCATATCGACCCAGTCCGCATCCAGATCTGACCGGGGCACCCTTCCCTTTCTGTAGAGTCCGGGTTCTCCCATATCCAGATAGGGTTCAATCTTCTCCCAGGACAGTTCAGTCTCTTCTGCACTGACAAAAAGGGTCTGGTCCCCTCTGAGAGCATCCTGAAGCAGCTTCTGATACGCATCGGGGATATTATGCCCTTCAAAGGAAGAGGAAAAGCAGAAATCCATATCGGTGGTCGTAATTTCCATATCACTCCCGGGTATTTTGGTGGAATGATCAATGATAATAGAGGAATCCGGCTGTATCTGAATCAGAATCTTATTCTGTTTCAGATCATTCTCCTTGTTGAAGAGGAGCCGGGGTACTTTTTTCAGAGTGATCGCAATGCTGGTCATTTTCTCACCCACAGCTTTTCCAGTTCTGATATAGATGGGCACTCCTGTCCAGCGGAAACTGTTGATTCCCAGTTTCATCTCGGCATAGGTTTCGGTCTGAGAGTTCTCATCCACCTTCGGCTCGGACTGATACCCTTCATACTGTTTTATTTTACACTCTTTGATCTCTAGTGCCTTGAGAATGGCCATTTTCTGTATTCTGATTTCTTCAGGATCCAGAGAGACCGGGGCTTCCATGGTCAGAAGCGCCAGAAGCTGAAACAGATGATTCTGAATCATATCCCGGATAATTCCGGCTTTATCGAAATAATCCCCCCGGGACTCCACACCAAGCTCTTCGAAGGCTGAAATCTGAATGGATTCAATAAATCCGTTATTCCAGACCGGATAAAAAATATTATTGGCAAAGCGGAAGACCAGAATATTCTGAATGCTCTCTTTGGCCAGATAATGGTCTATCCGGTAAATCTGTTTTTCCGTATAAAACTGTTTTAGTTTCTTATTTAATTCACGGGCTGTTTTCAGATCCGTCCCAAAGGGCTTCTCGATAATCAGGCGGACATTCTCCTTGAATCCCTGATTGTACAGCTGCTCTGCGGTTGATCCGTAGACCCTGGGGGGCAGTGCCATAAAGACAATAATCTGTTCAAATTGCCCCAGACTCTGCACTTTGTCATACAGGCCGTCCAGTCCCTGATGATAATGAAAGTTTCCCGCAAATTTATTTTCCGTAATGTTATTCAATTCACGGAAACTTTCATTACTCAACTCTGTTCGTCCATTTCCCAGTACGCAACAGTTCTTTTCAATAACCCCCTGCTCATACATCTTTGTAATGGCAGGAATCAGTTTTCGTTGAGCCAGGTCTCCCGAAGCTCCCATGATAACGATTGCGGACCGTTTTATGGACTTGTTCATGTACTACCCTTTCTTCTGTATTTTTGCCCAGGAATCCTTGAGGGCGACTGTCCTGTTGAACACAGGATGTTCGGGACTGTGATCTTTAATATCGGCACAGAAATATCCCTGTCTCAGAAACTGGTATCCCCGTCCGGCTGGTGCCTGAGTCAGGGACGGCTCGACAAAACAGTCTGTTTTGACAACAAGGGATTCGGGGTTGATATAATCTTTATAATCCTTACCCTCTTCCATATCATCCATATTCTCAAGGGTAAACAGGTTATCATACAGTCTGACTTCGGCTTTCACGCCTTTGTCTGCAGAGACCCAGTGGAGGGTTCCTTTCACCTTTCTGCCATCCGGGGCATCACCCCCTCTTGTGGCCGGATCATAGCTGCACAGCAGCTCCGTCACTTCACCCTTATCATCTTTGATGACTTCATCACAGGTTATAAAATAAGCGTGTTTCAGACGGACTTCCCGGCCGGGAGCCAGGCGGAAAAACTTTTTGGGAGCATCTTCCATAAAGTCGCTTTTTTCAATATAGAGTTCTCTGCCGAATGGAATCTGCCGGCTGCCGGCGTCTTGATTACCGGGATTATTCTCACCTTCCAGCTCTTCAATCTGGCCTTCAGGATAATTCGTAATGGTCACTTTCAGAGGATCTATTACAGCCATGGCTCTGTCGGCGCTTTCGTTCAGTTCTTCACGGATGATGTACTGGAGAAAGTTGATGTCCACCATGGAATTAACCTTGGAAACACCGATTTCCCTGGCAAATCTCCTTATGGAAGAAGGTGTATAGCCTCTTCTTCTGAATCCTGAAAGTGTGGGCATACGGGGATCATCCCAGCCGTTCACAATCTTTTCGCTGACCAGCTCCAGAAGTTTCCGTTTACTCATAACCGTATAGCTCAGATTGAGTCTGGCAAACTCTATCTGCTGCGGATGACAGGGGGCTGACACATTATCCAGAAACCAGTCATACAGGGGTCTGTGGTTCTCAAACTCCAGAGTACAGATGGAATGGGTAATTCCCTCAATGGCATCTTCATAACCGTGGGCGAAATCATACATGGGATAGATTTTCCATTTATCGCCGGTTCTGTGATGAGACTCTTTTCTGATTCTGTAAATGGCGGGATCTCTCATATTCATATTCTGATGAGCCATATCAATTTTTGCTCTTAAGATGCAGGATCCTTCTTCCATTTCACCCTTTGTCATTTTGTCAAAGAGTTCAAGATTTTCTTCAACGCTGCGGTTTCTGTAGGGTGAATCTGTCCCCGGTTTTGTGGGTGTCCCTCTGTTTTCCCGCATCTGTTCGGCATTCTGGCTGTCCACATAGGCTTTACCGCTTTTAATCAGTTCCAGAGCCCAGGCGTACATCTGATCAAAGTAGTCGGATGCAAAAAATACTTCCGGTTCAAATCCGAGCCAGTTCACATCCTCAATAATGGAATCCACATACTCCTGATCTTCTTTGGTGGGATTGGTATCATCAAAACGGAGATTGCATTTCCCCTTGTAGTCTTCAGCAATGCCGAAATTCAGGCAGATAGACTTACCGTGTCCAATATGAAGATAACCGTTGGGTTCCGGCGGAAAACGGGTATGTACGTCCTTGACTTTCCCTGATGCCAGATCGTCATTTATAATCTGCCGGATGAAATCCGGTCCTTTGGTCTTTTCATCACTGTTTTTTTCATTCATTGCAGGAGCCATAATTCCCTCTTTCAGACATTTTTTTCATATAATCAGAATTTCCGCATATATTATCATAAAGATTTTTTTACTGGTAGATACCAGAGCAAAATCCTTTGCCTGGATACCCTTTTACCGGTGCCGTCTCAGGCGCCTCTGTTCCCGCACCACACCAATGGGTTTGAGCATCTCCTCCAGCCAGACTTCGGCTTCTTCCTTGGAGACAAAATAGCGGGAATGGATTTTCCTGTTTGACTTATCCGCCAGAGAACGGTCGCTCTCCTCTATATTGGATGAGGAGAAAACCCAGACCCCTTTATTCTGATAACTTTTATAATGCACCGAGAAAATCTGGGAGAGGTTCACATAGATACCGTCATCAACTTCTATAAACAAAAGATTGTCCCTCCTGGGGTGACTGTGCACAGTCTGTAAATTCTGTATTATAAGTATTCTAATAAAATACAAAAAATCCGCAAGGACAGCTTTTTAAAATGAACATAGTAATTTTGGATGCCGCCAGTCTGGGCAGTGATATGGATCTATCCGTTTTTTCCGAACTGGGATCATGCCGGATATGGCAGAATACAGAACCCCATGAGCTGGAACAGAGAATCAGAGACTGCCATATTATAATCACAAACAGGGTTATTCTGGGAGAAAAGGAACTGTCCTTTGCCCCTTCTCTCAGGATGATCGCCCTGACGGCAACCGGTTTCAATACCATAGACCTGGAACGCTGCAGACAAAGAGACATAGCTGTTGCCAATGTGACATCCTATTCCACCGGTAGTGTGGCCCAGCATACTTTTGCCATGCTTCTGTATCTTCTGGAACAGACAAGGTATTATGACGATTATGTGAGGCAGGGTAAATTCAGAGAAGACAGGCGCTTTGCAGATGTGTCCCGTCCCTGGTATGAAATATCAGGAAAAAGATGGGGCATAATCGGACTGGGGACAATCGGGAGAAAGGTTGCCACCCTGGCGGAAGCCTTCGGTGCAGAAGTCGTCTATTTCAGTACCAGCGGCGTTGACCGGGTTGAAGCCTTCCGGTCTGTCAGTCTGGATGAATTGTGCAGGAGTTCTGACATTATCAGTATTCATGCCCCCCTAAATCAACAGACCTGCGGGCTTCTGGGAGAGACGGAGTTTAATATGATGAAAAAGAGTTCTCTCCTGATTAACGCGGGAAGAGGCGCCATTGTGAATGAGAAGGCTCTCTCAGAGGCTCTTTCAGCCGGCAGTATCAGGGGCGCCGCTCTGGATGTCCTGTGTGATGAGCCGCCTTCAGAAGACAATCCTCTGCTGCCGCTGATCGGTGAAAAACTGCTGATCACACCCCATAATGCCTGGGGGAGCATAGAATCCAGGAGCAGGCTGATCAATGAAGTATTTGAGAATATTAAAGCCTTTCAGAAAGATGAAAAGAGAAACCGCATTCTATAGAATGTCAGTATAGAGAGATGAGAAAATGAAAAAAATAGTTGTTAAATTCGGTGGTTCCAATCTGAAGACCAGAGAGGATATCCAGAAAATAGTGAGTACGGTCAAACTGTACAACCGCCCCCTTGTGATTGTGGTTTCGGCATTTTACGGAATAACCAACTACCTGACCGACGGGATCAGAACTGTCCGGAGAGATGATGCCTACATCACGGAGATGATCGGTTATCTGAAAAACATGAAAAGGGAGACCATTGAGGATAACATCGATGATCCTGATCAGAAGGAAGAGGCCTACCGTCTGATCAGGGAGCGTCTGGATCAGGTGGAACGGAATCTGCTGGGTGTCCACTATATTGGGGATATCCCCAATTTTATTGAAGACAGGATTCTGAGTTACGGGGAGCGTCTCAGTTCACTCCTTCTGGCTCTTATCCTGAAAAGCAAGGGCATTGATGCACAGGAGATGCTTCCCGAAGATATGGGGCTTGTTACGGACGGTGAGTTCAGCAACGGCACCATCAACTTTTCTAAATCAACAGCTCCTGTCGCCAAAGCTCTGGCTGAGGACAAGATATATGTGGTACCCGGGTTCTATGGGATATCGGAAGAGGGAAAGGTCACTCTCCTGGGCCGGGGGGGAAGTGATTATTCTGCCGCAGGGATTGCCCGTTGTGTCGATGCGGAGTCCCTGGACATCTGGAAGGATGTGGACGGATACATGACAGCGGACCCCAAAATGGTTCCCTCTGCCGAACGGGTCGATTCTCTGAGCTATACAGAGGCCGCCGAACTGTCCTATTTCGGAGCAAAAATACTCCATCCCCGGACGGTGGAACCCCTGGAACAATTGCAGATCCCTGTGAGAATCTTTAACATTGACGGCCCCAAGGATAAACTGACTCCCCTGTCCTCTATCGGACCGGACAGCATAAACACAGGAGATACTGCCCCGAAATCCGTAACATACAGTGATGATTTTTCAATCCTCAAGGTGAACGGACCCGGTGTCGGGATAAAACCGGGAATCCTGGCCAAACTGACAGAGACCCTGGACCGGTATCAGGTGAATATAAAATCTGTGGTCACCTCACAGACCTCCATCAACTTCTATCTGGAGTCGGCAGACCTGGAAAGAGCCGTAAAAAGTATTCAGAATGTGAAGGAGCAGGCCATTATCAAAGCACAGGGGATTTCAGATATGTCTATTGTTTCCCTTGTGGGCACCGGGATTGTCCATGAGCCTGAAGCCGCCCACAGAATGCTCAAGGCCCTGGCACAAGAGGATATTCACACCCAGATTGTATCCCTGGGAGCCTCTGACGTGGCAGCCTATGTTGTGGTCAAGCAGGAAGACAAGGAAAAAGCTGTCAAAGCAGTACATAAGGAGTTCTTCGAATCATGAAATACAAACTGGAAACCATTCCCGTATGGGATGCTTTTAAGGAAGACTGTGAGTGCCCCTTCTGCCAGCTCCAGGAGAAAGCGGAAAAGCGCTATCTGAAATACTACCTCGGGAATTCAGCCATGAATCCGGAAACCCGGGTGGAGCTGAATAAAACAGGGTTCTGTCCGGAACACTTCAGCAAACTGCTTCTGGAACGGAGCCCCCAGCATCTGGGACTGATCACCCACACTCACCTGCAGGACTGGATGGATGACCGTAGGAAACGATTTCCATCGGGAGGCAAAGGAGCCGACCCGGCAGAATCAGAGAAGAAAAAAGGACTCTTCTCCCGCAAAATATCGGCTGCAGCCGCCTACAGCCGGCACTGTGGCCAGAGGAGCCGCCGCTGCCTGATCTGTGACAGAATAGAACGGACCATCAAGCGCTACACCTTTACAACCTGTTATCTGTGGAAACGGGATGAAGAGGGATTCCGGGAGTTTATGAAAAATACGAAGGGATTCTGTATTCCCCATGAGAATGCCCTGCTCCTTATGGCAGAGGAAATACTGAAAAGCAGTGAACAGGAGTCCTTTTACGCTGATGTGAAAGAGCTGCAGCAGAAAAACTTTGAACGCCTGGAAGAAGAGATCAACTGGTTCACCCAGAAGTTCAAGGCTGAAAATAACAGTAAGCCCTGGGGAAGCTCCGAAGATGCCCATTACAGGGTCATACAGAAACTGACCGGCCGTCTGACGCCCCACTGACCGGTAAATCAATATTCCCGCATGGGGGATCTCCAATAATAAAAACGGCACCGGGATTGTTCAGAAAGAACAGATCCGGTACCTTTTTTTGGTTTAGAGATGTGTGTCAGCCTGTCCGTCAGTCCAGGCTGTTCGGACAGGGTCAGACCTGACTGACAATCAGCTTTTCAGCTCTTTCAGGTAGGTATTCATTTTTTCAATGGCATTTCTGAACTCTTCCAGTTTCTCTTTTTCCTTGGCTATGACATCTTCAGGCGCCCTTGATGTAAACTTCTCATTCCCCAGTTTTTTCTCTGTTGACACAAGGAGTTTCTCATTCTTGGCAATATTCTTAGTCAGCCTGGCAATCTCCTTGTCCACATCAATCATATCTCTTATATAGAGAAAGGCTTCAAAGGTTTTCCCGACAGCCGTTACGGAACCGATGGCATCCTCTCCGTCAGAAAGAACACCGAAATCGTCACAGTGGATCAGAGAGGAGACAAGGGCTCCTTCACTGGCGAGGAAGCCGGCGAGTTCCTGATCATCAGTTTTGATTCTGACTTTAATATCTTTAGCGGGGGGGATATTAAACTCAGAGCGGAAGGTTCTGACTGACTGAACCAGATCCTGGAGCTGGGTAAACTGTTTTTCAAGCTCACTGTTGTCCAGAGTATCATCGGCTTCCGGATAGGCCGCTGTAATCAGAGGCTCATTGACGCCGGGGAGTTTCTGAAAAATTTCCTCTGTCAGGAAGGACATAAAGGGATGCAGCAGCCTCAGGGATTTATTCAGAACATCCAGCAGTACGGTTACGGCTCTGTCTTTTTCCCTGTCATCCTTGTTGTAGAGATAGAGCTTACTGGCTTCCACGTACCAGTCGCAGAAATCATTCCAGAAGAACTCGTATACCGAGTGGGACATATCATCAAAACGATAGGCTTCAACAGCCTTGTTGACGTTCCGAATGGCGGAATTGAGTCTGTGGTAGATCCATTTATCCGCAGCTTTCAGCTCTACATCCTTAATATCCATCAGTTCCCGGCCTTCCAGGTTCATCAGGATATAACGGGAGGCATTCCATACCTTGTTGCAGAAACGGCTTCCCAGTTTGATGTCATCCATTTCAAGGGGAATATCCTGACCCTGTGCCGAGAGGTAGGCCAGAGTGAATTTCATGGCATCCGCACCGTACTGGTCTACAATATCCAGTGGATCGATTCCGTTCCCCAGAGACTTGGACATTTTCCGGCCCTGCTTGTCACGGACAAGAGGTGTGATATAAATATCCCGGAAAGGAGCCTGTCCCAGAAACTCCTCAGAGGACATGATCATACGGGCAACCCAGAAAAAGATAATATCATAACCGGTGACCAGAGTGGATGTGGGGAAAAACGTATCCAGATCCTCCGTTTTTTCGGGCCATCCCAGTGTGGAAAAGGGCCAGAGCCATGAACTGAACCAGGTATCCAGAACATCGGGATCCTGTTCGATATTGGAACTTCCGCATTTGGAGCAGCTCTCGGGATCTTCCCTGGTCACCATGATCTCACCGCAGTCTCCGCAGGTCCAGGCAGGAATTCTGTGGCCCCACCAGAGCTGTCTGGAGATGCACCAGTCTCTGATGCCTTCCAGCCAGTGGGTATAGGTGTTCTCCCATCTTTTGGGGTAGAAGCGGACCCGGTCTTCCTTCCAGGCATTCAGGGCTTTTTCGGCCATCCCTGACATTCTGACAAACCACTGATCCGACATATAGGGTTCGATGACTGTGCTGCAGCGGTAACAGTGGCCCACCTGGTGAGGCTGGTCTTCAATCTTTGTCAGAAAGCCCCCCTCTTCCAGGGCTTTAATGGTGGCTTTCCGGGCCGTTTTCACATCCATACCCACAAAGGATTCAGGGACGTTGGAATTCAGTGTTCCGTCACCGTTGAGAATGTTCACCCTCTCCAGATTGTGTCTGTTGCCGATCTCCCAGTCGTTGGGATCATGGGCCGGAGTGATTTTAACAGCCCCCGAACCGAACTCCATATTACAGTAGCTGTCTGTGATAATTTTAATTTTCTTGTCTGTTAATGGCAGATCCAGGGTTTTACCAACAAGATCCCTGTACCGGTCATCATCAGGATGTACGGCAACGGCTGTATCTCCGAACATGGTTTCAGGACGGGTTGTGGCCACTTCAATATGACCGGATCCGTCACTGAGAGGATATTTCACATGATGGAGAGCCCCGTTGGCCTCCTCGTGATCTACTTCATCATCCGCCAGAGCGGTACCGCAGGAGGGACACCAGTTAACAAGATACTCCCCTTTATAGATCAACCCCCGTTCATACAGGGATACAAACACTTCCCTTACAGCACCCGAAAGACCTTCATCCATGGTAAAACGTTCCCGTGACCAGTCACAGGAGGCTCCGATCTTCTTCAGCTGTTTTGTGATGATGCTGTGATGTTCGTCTTTTACTTTCCAAGTTTCTTCCAGGAACTTTTCACGGCCCAGGTCATGGCGCCCCAGTCCCTTCTCTTTCAGTTTCCGTTCCACCACATTCTGTGTGGCAATACCGGCATGGTCTGTTCCTGGAACCCAGAGGGTGGGACGTCCCTGCATCCTCTGATAACGGATCAGGATATCCTGGAGAGAGTTGTTCAGGCCGTGTCCCATATGAAGAACACCTGTGACATTGGGGGGAGGAATGACAATGACGAAGGGCTCTTTGCTGTCATCTCCCGCGGGTTTGAAATATCCGCCGTCTTCCCAATACGTATAGATTCTGTCTTCAAATTCACCTGGATTATAGGTTTTTTCCAGTTCAATAGCCTTCATGCGCCCTTCCTAAAAAAATCTTTTGTGCATAGTACCAAATATAAAGACATAGTTTCAATTGTTTTAAGAAAGGAATAGTCTTTTGGAGCAATGATTTTTATGTTTATTCACCGGTCTCTTTATGATATATTTTAGTTCCCTGGACGGACCTGAAGATTATGCAGAACGAAGAATTTTTTTTTGAAGACAGAAATGAGCTCAGAGCTCTTCTTTCAAATTGCACATATACCACTCTGGCATTGAATGACGGCAATGACTCTTATATTCTCACCCTGAATTACGGCCTTGATGAAAAGGAAGACATTCTTTATTTCAAAAGCACCAGAGGCGGTACAAAACTGGATTTTCTGAAAAGCAACCCCTATCTCTGCGGAACTGTCATTCTGGAGAATGAGTATGATGCCGAAACAGACAGAACCTGCTGTAAATCAGTGGTGTATTATGGATTGATGGAAGTGATTCATAAATCCGATGAGAAACGGCATGCTCTGGAAACCCTTTTCAAACAGATTAATAGAGAAGAGCCCCCCCTACCCGATAATACAGGCAGTGATGAGGCTCTTGTTATGAAACTGAGCATCGATGAGATGACCGGCAAGAGGAATCCTGTGTAAGGACTTCCCTGTCCTCACCGGTATTAAATATGACGCAGTAAAAGGGTTTCGGGTGTTCTTTTCGGAATATAATGAACTCCCTTTTCATCCCTGTAATAAGCGGTTATTCCTTCATCTTCCACATCCACCAGAACCCTTTCTTCAGCAGGGTATCCCAATGCCAGGATCAGCATAATCTCCTTGGAGTCATCCAGAGAAAGAACGTCCGTGACTTCCGGTTTAATGTAAGCTCCGATCATACAGGAGGCTATGCCCTGCTCCATTGCGGCCAGCTGCATAGTCTGGGCAACAATGCCCACATCCTGACCGGCAGACTTGCTGATATTCCTGTCCAGAACGAAAGCAACATACCCTGTGGGCCTCTCATGCTCCTCCGGACCGTCCCAGTCTGTGAGAGCTCCGGCCCAACGGAGGCTGGGATACAGTTTCTTCATAAAATCCTGATCGTCAATGGTTATATACTTCAAAGGCTGCTGATTTTTCCCGGAAGGACACACGGCAGCGATTTTCACCAGGGTTTCCAGAAATCCTTCGGGAAGTGGCTTCTGATCAAATCTGCGGCAGCTCCTGGTTTTAATGACAAGATCCAAAAAACTCATAAAAACTCCTTAACTGGTTTAATTCATATATGCCAGCTCTAAGTTTGAGCTGAAATATTTTCAAGTAAAATCTTCAAAACAATTATAAACAGAAACAGCTCCGCCGGGGAGCTGTTTCCTGTAGAAAAGTCAAATAAAAATCAGATTACTTTTTTTTCTTCTTCTTTTCTTTGCTTTTTTTCTTTTTGGCTGTTGCTTCAGCAATCTCTTCAGCACTCTGCTTTACAACAGGAGCCGCTTTTTTGGCAGCTGCAGGCTTGGGAGCTTCAACCTTTTTCTCTTCCTCTGCTTTGGGAGCAGCAGTCACTTTGGCCTTGATTTTTTTAGCCGCAGAATCATGCCATCCCAGAAGAACTGTGGAAGCGATATAAATTGAGGAATAAGTACCCACAAGGACACCTACAATCAGACTCAAGGCAAAGGTCTGTATTGTTCCTGTACCGATAACAAAGATAAACAGAACCGCAACTAAAGTGGTTGCAGATGTAATCAGTGTTCTGGACAGAGACTGTGTTACAGAAATATTGATAACATCCTTGAAAGTCTTATCCTTAACCAGTCTGGTGTTCTCTCTGATTCTGTCAAAGATAACGATTGTATCGTTCAGTGAGTAACCGATGATGGTCAGTACGGCCGCTATGGTTGCTGTGGAGAACTCAAGCTGCATGACACCGATAAAACCCATCAGGAACAGAACGTCATGGATAATCGCCACAATGGCGGATACCGCATAGTTCAGCTTAAAGCGGAACCAGATGTAGATCAGAATCAGTGCCATGGCCACCAGGGTCAGGAAAACAGTCTGGCTGGACAGGTTGGACGCGAAACGGGCACCTACAAATTCTGTTGACTGAACAGTCACAGAACCGAAGGCATCGGTCAGTCTTTCCTTGATCAGGCGTTCTGTAACGTCCTGAAAATCCTTGACACTTTCATCCACACCCACTCGGATCATATAATCGTTGGAGTCGCTTCCGCCTACAGTCTGAACCTGAAGAGCGGCAATCCCGTCCAGAGCATCTTTCACTTCGGCGATAGACGCTTCAGAAGAGAGGCTGACCCTCTGGCTGAGACCGGCACGAAAATCGATACCGAAGTTAAATCCGCCCTGGGCAAATGTTCCAGCCCAGAAAGCAATGATAAGCACGACTGAAACAGTCAGAAAGATAAATCTGCTTTTTGTAAAGTTAATCACTTTTTCCATTATTTAAGCCCCCAGGCAATGCTGACTTTGTCTTTCTTGAGAACTTCTGTACCGAAGTCAAAGATAAGACGGGACACGAAAATAGCTGTAAAGAGTGAACAAACTATACCGACAGCCAGGGTTACTGC
This sequence comes from Spirochaetales bacterium, assembly GCA_028532905.1. GTDB lineage: Bacteria > Spirochaetota > Spirochaetia > DSM-2461 > DSM-2461 > Oceanispirochaeta. The sequence continues at coordinate 20,718 of JAQQAM010000208.1, read as the reverse complement.
GAATCCCTGGATGGGTCCCTTCCCGAGCTGAGAAAGAAAAATGGCAGCAATAAATGTAGTAATGTTGGCATCCATAACTGTCCAGAAAGCCTTTTTGAATCCGGCTTCAACGGCAGCGGCTCTGGATTTACCCAGTCTCAGTTCCTCTTTGATACACTCAAAGATAATTACATTGGCATCCACAGCCATACCCACATTGAGGATGATACCTGCAATACTGGTCATGGTGAGTGTCATGTTAAAGGAAGAGAGGATCGCCATAATAAATACAAGGTTCAGAATCAAAGCAACAGAAGCAATGATACCGGCGCTCTTGTAGTAGAGAATCATAAAGACGAAAACGGCAATGAAACCATAGAGGATAGCATTAAGTCCTGCTGCAATAGCATCGCTACCCAGAGAGGCACCCACTGCTGTTTCATTGGTTACTTCAAGATCAACAGGAAGGGCAGCCGTTCTGAGAACCAGAGCAAGGTCATTGGCTTCATCCGAGTCAAAGCCGGTGATTCTTACTGAATCTCTGATAGGTTCAGAAATACGGGCAGCCGCTTTTACTTTGTTGTCCATTACAACAGCAAGAGTTCTGTTTGTATTGTCTGAAGTGAACTTGTAGAAGATTTCTCCGCCTTCTCCGGACAGGTTAAAAATAACATTGGGCTGTCCGGTAACCTGATCGGCAATCACATTGGCCTGTTCAATATACTGACCGTCCAGACCGACTTCATCAGAAATAACAACATATCTCTGGAACTGATCGATTCCGTAACTGTCTTTTTTGTAGTGGCCGTACACAAGGAGTCCCGCTTCCAGAACATCGGGATCAGCGGGTCTGCCGTTTTCAAAGGTTTCACCGGGATTCTGCATGGCATACTGAGTCATACGGGTAGTTGCCGCATCATCCACAATATGGAAGTTCAGGCTTCCCTTTCCCATAAGAAAGGAATTGACTCTCTCGGGATCCACTTCACCGGGGATCTCAATAAGAATCTGGTTGTTGGCCTGTTTTCTGATCTGAGGTTCTGTTACACCGAATGTATCGATTCTGTTGTTCAGAATCTCCATGGCCAGTGTTAGGGCTTCCTGCATGTCATCATCAGTGGGAGCTCTGCCCAGTCTGTCTTCCAGACTGTCCTGATCCGCTTCTACAACAACACTCATACCGCCGGAAAGGTCAAGACCGAGCAGCAGTGTCCGGTTTTTCATTTCTTTCAGGCCGAGAATATCATCTCTGTAGTAACTTTCCAGAGCACTGTATACTTCATTTCCAGATTGAAATCCCGCCAGAACAGTTTTTACAGTCCATGAATCGGGCATATCACGTTTTTCAAGTTTATAGTTGTCTTTGGCAACTGATACAAGAAAATCGATATCTGCAGGAAATTCCGCATCGGGACTTTCCTTTACGAGCTCTACCAATGTGTCGAGGTCTTCAGACGCTTCAACTTTGGCATAATTTCTGATCTGTTCCTTGGAGCCGTTAGCAAGGACTTTCTTTTCTTCGGAGGTGTTGAAATACCACTGTACCGTGGGGTACAGAAAGTACGCACCTAATCCCAGAAAGAAAAGAACAACGATGAATCTCAATCGCTTATTCATTAAATTCTCCGGTAGATGTTATTTTTTTTCTTTGCTTTCTTTGCTGTCTTTTTTGTTCTCAGCGGAGACATTCAGTACAGTGGAAATGGCAGACTTGTTGAATTCCATTTTGCATTCATCATCAACCTTGACAATGACTGTTTCCTCTTTAACTGAATGAACAGTACCCCTGATACCGCCGATGGTAACGATTTTATCATTCTTTTTGACAGCATCGATCATGGCTTTAGTTTCTTTCTGTTTCTTATTCTGGGGTCTGATAATAAGAAAATAGAAAATTCCGATTACCAGTGCAAAGGTAACCAGGCTCGTGGTCATGGAGCCGGAAGAAGAAGCGCCTCCGCCGGCCGGCATGCCCATTAAGAGAGCCAGACTTAAAAATTCCATATTATGTATCCTCGGATTTATAAAATATTGGGTAAAACTAGCACAGAAAATCAGGAGTCGTCAAGAATCAATCAGATCCGTTTGACTTTGGTGATTTTATCGGGCACCCGGAAAACACCAAACAGGCGTTTCAGCTCATCAATTGATTTATACTGTGAACCGCTTTGTCTGTTATAGGATTCAAGGACTTTTTCCTGATCAGCCGTATTGTCCTCGTAAAGAGCTTTGCTGAAAGCGGCTTTAAACAGTCCTTTCTCCAGCAATGCTTCTACGGGCGTCCCCGGTTTCTGCAGTTTCTTGTCACAGATAGCAGATATTCCGCTGTATCCGATGGTACTGACAAAATCATCCTTTTTCATAAACAGTCTCCTGTATTCCTGATAAACCTGTTCTTCCAGACCAGTTTTATTCCTGTATTGTAATTGTGTATCCGCTCATTTTCCGGATACCAAAAAAAGAGGGAAGCTTACGCCTCCCTCCTCCTGTATCGGGGACAGGGGAATGATTACATCATGCCGCCCATGCCACCCATTCCTCCCATTCCGCCTGCAGGCATGGCAGGGGCGGGATTTTCTTCGGGAAGATCGGTAATGGCACACTCAGTAGTGAGAAGCAGTCCGGCAATGGAAGCTGCATTCTGCAGAGCGCTTCTGGTTACCTTGGCAGGGTCAATGATACCTGCGGAAACCATATCAGTCCACTCCATTTTATAAGCGTCGAATCCGATTCCCTTCTTTTCGTGTTTGGCTTTGTCAGCCACGATGGAACCGTCGATTCCAGCATTGGTGGCAATCTGACGAATAGGCTCTTCAAGAGCTCTTTTCACAATATTGTATCCCACAACTTCCTCGGAAGTCAGGTCGTCTGACTGGGACAGGGCGTTACAGATCTGTACCAGAGTCAGTCCGCCTCCGGGTACGATACCTTCATCGATGGCAGCGCGGGTGGCAGACAGAGCATCTTCTACTCTGTGCTTTTTCTCTTTCAGCTCCACTTCAGTGGCAGCACCTACATTGATTACAGCAACACCACCAGCCAGTTTAGCCAGTCTTTCCTGCAGTTTTTCTCTGTCATAGTCACTGGAAGTTTCTTCAATCTGAACCTTGATCTGTCCGATTCTTTCTTTGATATCAGACTCGGAACCTTCGCCATTGATAATGGTTGTATTTTCTTTCTCAATTTTGATCATCTTGGCTTTACCAAGCTGTTCCAGTTCAGCATTTTCAAGCTTCAGACCGATTTCTTCAGAAATGACCTCTCCGCCTGTGAGGATGGCAATATCCTCAAGCATGGCTTTTCTTCTGTCGCCGAATCCGGGAGCCTTGACGGCACATACATTCAGAGCACCTCTGATTGTATTGACTACCAGAGTAGCCAGGGCTTCACCTTCAACGTCTTCGGCAATAATAAGAACGGGTTTGTTGGTCTGAGCCACTTTTTCCAGAACAGGAAGAAGCTCTTTCATGTTGGCGATTTTCTTATCGTAAATAAGAATATAGGGGTTTTCCATAACAGTTGTCATGGTGTCTCTGTTTGTAGCGAAATAGGGAGAAAGATATCCTCTGTCAAACTGCATACCTTCAACAAAGTCTGTTGTGGTATCAATTGTCTTGGACTCTTCTACTGTAATAACTCCGTCTTTTCCGACCTTTTCCATGGCATTGGCAATTTCTTCACCGATTTCATGGTCGTTGTTTGCGGAAATAGCAGCTACCTGAGAAATTTCCTCTTTATCTTTGATATCTTTGGAAACTTTTCTGATCTCTTCAACAGCATCTTCAACGGCTTTGTCGATTCCCCGTTTGATTCCCATGGGGTTGATTCCGGCAGCAACGCTCTTCAGCCCCTCTTTAACGATTGAGTACGCAAGTACAGTTGCTGTTGTTGTACCGTCACCGGCAACATCATTAGTTTTTGTAGCAACTTCCTTGACAAGCTGAGCTCCCATGTTTTCGAAAGCATCTTCCAGTTCGATCTCTCTTGCTACAGAAACTCCGTCTTTGGTTACTGTAGGTGCACCAAACTTTTTGTCCAGAAGTACATTTCTTCCTTTGGGTCCCAGTGTTACTTTGACAGCATCCGAGAGTTTTTCAACTCCTCCCAGAAGCTTTCTGCGAGCATCTTCGTTAAACATTAACTGTTTAGCCATAAATACTTTTCTCCCTGTTTTAAGGTAATTTGATTTAATAAATATTAAGAAGACAAAATCTTCAGATGTAAGATACTAATTCTATTTCGTTTCATCAAGAAATATTTTACTAATTCATAAGGAAAAACTATCGAAAAGGCAGGAAGCGGATTTCACCGGCTGAAATCAGGCGGATTCTTCCCTGTTCAACATCTTTTACAATCAGAAATCCCTCATCACTTAATCCCATAATTTTAATTTCAACAATCGTCTCATTTTCGGGAGTCCCCTCGCTGATCAGGACAGTCTCTTCCAGCTTATATAGAAAAGAAAGAGCTTTTTCCTTCCATCCTTCTGTTTCTAGGCTGTCCTTCAGGTATTGCAGATAGAGTTCAAGGATCTCAGCGGGACTGCAGTGGACAGCCCCCTCCAGAACCAGGGACGTTGTTTTATTCGAGATTTCATCAGGAAAAGATTTCTGCAGACAGTTCACACCGACACCAAGAAGGAGTTTACCCGATCTGTATTCACAGAGAATCCCGGCAACTTTCTTCTCAGACACCAGAACATCATTGGGCCATTTCAGAGACACCTTACAATCAAATGTCTCTTTCAGGCATTCCGCCAGAGCCATACCGGAAATCAGAGGGATGCGCATCAGGGGATGGTTAATTCTGTCAGGATCTAGACAGATGGTAAAAAGGAGATTCTCCCCTTTTGCCGATTCCCAGGTTCTGTTTAATCCGCGGCCCCTGCCGCTCTTCTGATACCCAGCCTGTACAACTGTCCCGTGAGCCCATTTATCCAGAGCGGCTGCATCCTTCATTGTGGATTCTGTTTCATTTATAAAGAAAACATCTTCCCCGAAGGGATTTCTAATATCTTGAATAGTCATTACAAGAGATTATAGTGGTAAGCAGAAAGCTGGAAAACCTTGATTTTTCGGGAAACATACTTTATATCAGGTAGATATGTTTAAACGTACTGTACTTTTGCTGCTTTTCATTCCTGTTCTTTCCCTTTTCGCTGATGCGGAAGATGATCTGTTCAGAGCCATTGCCAGACAGAATATTCAGAGTTTCCATTCTGCCCTGGGAGAACTTGACGATCCCAATGTGTATGATTCCCGTGGACGTTCAGCTCTTCACCTGGCTATACTTTATAATAATGATCAGATGGGTGTCGCTCTTGTAAACGCAGGAGCCAGAGCTGATGAATATGACAGCGAAGGAGACTCAGTGCTGTATCTTGCTGTTCTCAGAGACATGGAACAGACTGCGGCAGCTATGGTGAGAGCCGGTGGTGATCCGAATTTTATAAATCAGTACGGGAACAGTATTCTGATTATGTCTATTTCCAGAAATATGGAACTAACATCTCTTGAACTTGTCAAACACGGTGCCGAACCGAACACAGTTTCATCGGCGGGAGTACCAGCGTTGCTCCTGTCTGTACAGAAAGGTCTCAGAGAAACTGCAGAAGCTCTGGTTTCAAGGGGGGCTGAAGTAAATATCATGGATAAAAGAGGATACACCCCCCTGATGTATGCGACCTGGCGTCAATATGAAACCCTCAAGGACCTCCTGATAGAACACGGGGCGGAACAATAGAGTGAAACTATCAGGAAAGTCATTCCTGCTATCTTGAACAAATACTCAGTTGTATGTATATTTATTCATCTATTACGAATATATATTCATATGGTTGAGGAAAGATGAACAGCAGAACTGCCAGATTAAAGTCTATTAAACGTATTATCAATGAATACCATATCACCAGTCAGGAACAGCTCCTTGCCTTCCTGCAGAAAGAAGAAGTGTCAGTAACCCAGGCCACTTTGTCCCGGGATTTGAAACTGCTGAAAGTGGGTAAGGTCTCAGATGGTAATAACGGATATTATTATACCCTTCCCAGGAATAGAAAAGAGATGGAATCCACCCAGCAGTATATCAATGATATCACCAGAGGTTTCCTTTCCATCAGCTTTTCAGCCAATCTATGCATAATGAAAACTCTTGCCGGTCATGCAGACACAGTTGCCATTGCCCTGGACAACCTGGAAATGGATGAAATTCTGGGAACCATTGCCGGTGACGATACAATTCTCATAGTAATGAAAGAGAACCTCAGTTCCCAGCAGTTTATGGCTACATTAAAAAACATGATTCCCGAACTGGAGATTGAGTAATGAAAGCAGTTGTATTGGGAGCCACCGGTTATACCGGTCAGATACTGCTCAGGCAGTTGAGTGTCCACCCGGATATAGAACAGATAATACCTGTTTCCTCATCGATTGCCGGCACGTCTGTTTTAAATACAGATGCAGGGCTTCATCCGTCCATATGTGATAAAATGAGCCTCAGCGGAGGAAATTATGTCTCTGTGGAAGAGGCTGTTTCCTGTGAACCGGATGTTGTCTTTTCAGCACTCCCCCATCTGGCATCTGCGGCTGTCTGTGATCCATTCTTCGGAAAATCTGTTGTCATTGATCTCTCGGCGGACTTCAGGATAGAAGATCCTCTTCTCTTTGAAAAAGCCTATGGTGAAAAGCCCCCCAGACCTGAATTGCAGAAAGAGGCAGTCTTCGGTCTGGCGGAAGTATACAAAGATCAAATAGCCGGTGCCGACCTGATCGCCAATCCCGGCTGCTATCCCACGGCGACCCTGCTTCCTCTCCTGCCTCTTGCAGAAAAGGGGCTGATCAGCGGTACTATCATGGTCAATGCCTTATCCGGAATCTCCGGAGCCGGCAGAAAGGCCAAAATCGGCAATCTTCTTGTAGAACGGTCGGAAAACATCTGTGCATACTCTCCTGGAACCGTCCACAGACACTCCTGGGAGATCCTCAAGGAACTTCAGAAAGCCGACAGCCAAACGGAATTACTGTTTGTACCTCATCTGGTTCCCATGAAAAGGGGAATGGCAATCACAAGCAGCTGTCTACTTGCTGATTCCCTGTCCGATCAGGAAATGATGGATCTTTATAAAAAAGCCTATGGAGACAGTCCCTTTGTTAAAACCGTATTTCCGGCTATTCCGGAAACCAAACAAGTCTGGGGCTCCAACCGCTGTGACATTTCCTGGCATCTGGAAGGGAATAAGCTGATCCTTTTTTCAGTGATCGATAATCTGATTAAGGGAGCCAGCGGCCAGGCCGTTCAGAACATGAATATCCGTTTCGGCTTTGATGAAACTGCCGGATTAAGGATTCATGGAGAGATATAATGAAGACGATTGTAGTCAAGACCGGCGGAAAAGCAGCTGAATCATCCGGCCTAATGGCAGAAATGGCTCTGGACATAAAAAGCATCATATCCAGGGGAGCCAGAGTTGTCCTTGTTCACGGCGGAGGGGCAGCGGTCAGTGCCATACAGAAGCAGTATGAGATTGAACCCCGTTTTGTAGAGGGAAAAAGAATGACCTCGGCAGCAGAGATGGATCTTGTGGACATGGGACTTGCAGGCCTTATGAACAAGCATCTGGTCAGGCTGTTTCAGCAGGCGGGACTGAATGCTGTCGGCCTCTCAGGAGCCGATGGCGCTCTGATCCTGTCAACCCCGGCGACAGGTTCAGGAAAAGAAGAAAACAGGACGGGAGCGGTACAGTCAGTAGATCCCACACTTCTGGAACTCCTTCTGAAGAATCATTTTTTTCCTGTGGTCTCATCCGTCAGCACAGATGCTGGGGGACGGGGAATGAATATAAATGCAGATGAAGCGGCTCTGGCTGTTGCTGCAGCACTGAAAGCGGATGATCTGATTTTTATCTCGGACATACCGGGAATTCTTATAAAAGGCGCCGTTGTCTCCTCAATGAATGAACAATCCATTGAAGAATCAATAGGCAATGGAGAGATTCAGGGGGGAATGATCCCGAAGGTCAGATCTTCTCTGGCAGCAATCCGACAGGGTGTATCAGAAATACAAATCAGTAATTTTGAGAATCCGGGAGACCTGGAAAAAATTATATCCGGGAACAAGGGATCTACCATAACACTGTAGCCCGGTTACCCTGAAGTTGTGTCCGGCCCGCGCATGCCGGACCTTGGAGAATAAAATGAATGAAACCCTATATAATAGAAAAACCGCCTCTGCCTAAAAACTTTGCCGACACCTTTCTGCAGATTGAATACGGAAAAGGCTGTTACCTTTATGACAAAGCAGGCAATGAGTATCTTGATTTCGGATCGGGCATCGCAGTTAATGCCCTGGGATACGGACGGGATGATCTGGCCGAAGCGGCCTATGATCAGATGAAAAAACTCATCCATATTTCGAACCTCTACACCACCGAACCCACCGTCGAACTGGCGGAACAGTTAACCTCTGCCGGTCATTTTGCAGCGGTCCATTTCGGCAGCAGCGGTACAGAGGCAAACGAAGCCGCCCTCAAGTATGCAAGACTCTATGGAAAAAAAACAAAGGGAGAGAAAGCCGCAGACTTTATCTCTTTCTCTTCCGGATTTCATGGAAGAACCATGGGCGCCCTCAGTGTCACGGCGACAGAAAAGTACAAGGCTCCCTTTTCACCCCTCATCCCCGGCTGTACAGTTCTTCCCTTCAATGATGTTGAAGCTCTGAAAAACTTTGAAGGGGCACAGAGCATTGCGGGAGTCATTGTTGAAGTCGTACAGGGAGAAGGCGGGCTGGTCAGTCTGAGCAATGAAATGATTCAGGCTTTGAACAGTTTCTGTGAAAAGAACAATGCCCTTCTCATTGCAGATGAAGTGCAGACAGGTCTGGGAAGAACTGGTTCTCTTTTTGCCTCAACGGCCTGCGGCTTGAAAGCAGACATTATTACACTGGCCAAGCCACTGGCCGCCGGACTGCCTCTTTCCGCCACCCTCATACCGGCTAAAGTGAATGATCTTTTAAAGCCCGGAGACCATGGGACGACATTCGGCGGCGGACCTGTCACCTGCCAGGTGGCTCTGAAGGTACTGGAGAAGATAAACAACCCTGATTTTCTGGATTCTGTCTCCGAAAAAGGAGATTACCTGAAAGGGATTCTTCAGGAGGCAATGGATACAGAGGGGCTGTCCGGTGAAATACTTGGAAAGGGACTGATGTGCGGCTTAAGGATAGAGGGACTGTCCACTGACAAAATACCTGATATTCTGAACGGCTGCAGAGACAAAGGCTTACTGCTGCTGAGGTCCGGGTCCGATGTTCTGAGAATGGTCCCCCCTCTTGTAATCAGCAAACAGGAACTCCTGAAGGGAGTCAATATTATATTTGAAGTGATCAAGGAGACATTATGAGCGACAGTAAAATAAAAAAAATCGCCCTGGCCTACTCCGGCGGACTGGATACATCCATTATTATTCAGTGGCTGAAGGAAAACTACGACAATGCAGAGGTTATTGCCATCTGTACCAATGTCGGACAGGATGAAGACTGGGAAGGAATGGAGCAGAAAGCCCTGAATGCAGGTGCCTCCAAATACTTCCTTGCCGACCTGAGGGAAGAACTGACAAAAGACTACATCTATCCCATGGTCAGAGCCGGAGCCATCTATGAAGGGCAGTACCTTCTGGGAACATCCATTGCCAGACCGATACAGGCGAAATACCAGGTGGATATTGCTCTGGCCGAAGGCTGTGATGCCCTGTGTCACGGCTGTACAGGCAAGGGAAATGACCAGGTTCGTTTCGAACTGACCTACAAGGCCCTGGCGCCCCATCTCAAGGTGATCGCTCCCTGGAGAATCTGGGACATCCGCTCCAGAGAAGACGCCATTGAATATGCCGAAAAACACAATATCAACCTGGGTCAGATCTCCAAGAAAAATATCTATTCCAGAGACTGGAATGTCTGGCATATGAGCCATGAAGGCGGCGACCTGGAAGATCCCTGGAACAGACCCCAGGAACCCATGTTCCAGTTGACAACCGCTCCCAAGGATGCTCCGGAAACCGAAGAAGAAATTGTGATTGACTTCGAAGAAGGGATTCCTGTTGCTGTTAACGGTACAAAAATGGGCGCCTACGAGCTTCTTCAGGAACTGAATACAAAGGCGGCGGCCCACGGCATCGGTCGGGTGGATATAGTTGAAACCAGACTGGTGGGAATGAAAAGCCGGGGTGTGTATGAAACTCCCGGGGGAACACTCCTGCACACAGCCTTACGGGATCTTGAGATGTTCACCATCAATAACGATGCCCTCCACCTGAAGCAGAAACTGGCACTGGATTATGCCGACTTGGTGTATGCCGGAAAATGGTACACCACCAGCCGCTATGCTCTGGAAGAGTTTATGAAGAAAACAACAGAGTACACAACAGGTTCTGTCAGACTGGTCATGTACAAGGGCAATGCTTTTGTTGCCGGAAGAAAATCACCCTATGCTCTGTATCTGGAAGACCTGGCCTCCTTTGGAGAATCCAGCTATGACCACCACGATGCAGAAGGTTTTATCAACCTCTACGGTATTTCAACCGGTGTAACTGCCATGGTACAGAACAGACTTCAGGATGATTCCGGTCAGGCCCTTAAGATCAAGGGAACGGCGGCGTCCTTCCATGATAAATAAAATAATCTGACCTTCAGATCAGGCTGCTCTCGGGAGCAGCCTTTTTTCTGCCCCGAATAGTCTTATTGAATCCTCTAAGGCTATTGAAGAGGAGAAGCTGTCCAATTATAATTGAGAAACTATTAACAGGGGGCAATCATGTCTATTCAGTATAAAAATCTTGACACCCTGGAGAGCTATAAAGCGCTTCAGGCCCGATCTGAGGATATTCAGAAGAATGTTCTTCTGACTTCCGAAGGAATAAAAAAAGCCAATATCAATGCAGGAGGCGGTCTTCAGTACAACTATGCCGCCAAAAGAGTGGATGAGAAGCTCATAGATCAGCTTCAGGCGCTGGCTGATGATCAGCAGCTGATTGAAAAATACAAGGATCTCCTATCCGGATCCTTTGTGAACACCGGAGAAAACCGGATGGTTCTGCACCAGCTGACCAGGGGAGAACTGGCGGGAGCCGTGATGTATGAGGGAAAGAACCAGAGAGAGTTCTACCTTGAACAGCTGAAAAGAATTGAAGCCTTTGTTGCTGCAGTTCATGCCGGTGAAATCAAAGGATCAACAGGAAAGAAATTTGACACAGTGGTGCAGATCGGCATCGGCGGTTCCGACCTCGGTCCCCGGGCTCTCTATCTGTCACTGGAGAACATCTGTCCGCCTGTTATGAAGGCTGCTTTCATCTCCAATGTGGACCCGGATGATGCGAATGCCGTCCTTTCCGGACTGGACCTGGAAACGACATTGTTTATTCTGGTATCCAAATCCGGAACGACACAGGAGACTCTGGCCAATAGAAATTTTGTTATAGAAAAATCCAAACAAGCCGGTATCAGCGGTTTTGATCCTTCAAAACATATGATTGCCGTGACCAGTGAAACCAGTCCTCTTGCAGGTTCTTCTGATGTCCTGGATGCATTCTATATGGATGATTTTATCGGCGGCCGCTATTCCAGCACATCGGCTGTAGGCGGAGCTGTGCTGTCTCTGGCTTTCGGTTATTCTGTTTTCAGCGATATCCTTGCCGGAGCAGCGGAAGCGGACAAACTGGCTCTTAACAGCGATATTCGCAGCAATGCGTCCATGCTGGATGCCCTTCTGGGTGTATTTGAAAGAAATGTGCTGGGCTATCCCACAACAGCAGTCCTCCCCTACAGCCAGGCTCTTTCCCGCTTTCCTGCCCACCTGCAGCAGATGGATATGGAAAGTAACGGAAAGTCCGTTAACAGAGACGGAAAAGCTGTTGACTATGCCACAGGACCCGTTATATTCGGTGAACCTGGAACCAATGGACAGCACTCCTTCTACCAGCTTCTCCACCAGGGTACTGATATTGTACCTCTTCAGTTTATCGGGTTTCTGGACGCCCAGATCAATTCGGACCTGGATTATGAAGGATCCACAAGCCAGCAGAAATTGAAAGCCAATCTGGTCGCCCAGATTGTTGCCTTTGCCAAGGGAAGCCCCAATGAGAATGCCAACAAAAACTTTGAAGGCGGACGGCCAAGTTCTGTCATTATGGGAAAACAGCTCACTCCCAAAGCACTGGGTGCCCTTCTGGCTCACTTTGAAAACAAGGTCATGTTTCAGGGGTTTGTCTGGAACCTCAACTCCTTTGACCAGGAGGGAGTACAGCTGGGTAAGATTCTGGCCGGGCAGGTTCTTGCCGGTGGTGATGATATGGACCCGGCTCTCAAAGCCTTTTCAGAACTTCTGAATATCTGATTTCAGTTCTGATAAAAAAAAGACCGGTACTCAGAACGGGGATACCTCCTTGTTCTGATCCGGTCTTTTTTTTGGTTCTCATTCAGAGAACCGATTCAACTGACAGGATTATTTTTTCTTTATATCATCCTTCAAAACAATAGGCTGCTGTGTCGCTTCCAGTACATCTCTCCAAAGTGGACTTTCCGGATCCACCTGGTTCTTCTGATGAACAGCCATCTGAGTGGGCACATTCACAAAGGAATTATTCCATTCTGACACCAGCATACCTGTTTTTCCTGCCATGGCGGCATGAACCGCATTGGCGCCAAGCCTGGCACAGTATAGTGAATCATTGGGATTGGCACGGGATGCTCTGATCATATAACTGGGATCAATGTATTTCAGACTGGCATTCCAACCGATATCCTTGAAATGCTGGGTAATCTTATCTTTCAGAAAAACTCCGATATCCGCCAGTTTTTTATTGCCGCTGGCATCGGTTTCACCTGTTGCCTTCAACAGTTCCTGACCGGCACCTTCGGCTACAAGAATAACCGCATGGTCTCTTCTCTCCAGCCTCTTCTCCAACTGACGGAGCAGTCCGTTTTCACCTTCCAGTTCAAATGGAACCTCCGGAATAAGACAGAAATTGACATCGCTGGTGGCCAGTGTGGTATGGGCGGCAATAAAGCCGGCTTCCCGTCCCATTACCTTGACAAGACCCATGCCGTTCATTGCTGATTTTGCTTCCACATGTGCCGCATGGACAGCCGTTTCCGCTTTGGAGACAGCTGTATCAAATCCGAAGGACTTATCAATAAACTTCAGGTCATTGTCAACGGTCTTGGGAATACCCACAACCGCAATTTTCAAACCCCTCTTTTCAATCTCTTCTGTTACCTCAAGAGCACAGCGCTGGGTTCCGTCTCCTCCAATGGTAAACAACATGTTCATGTTAAGCTGTTCCAGAGCATCAACAATTTTAATGACATCTGAACCGCCTCTGGCTGAGCCCAGAATGGTTCCGCCCATATTATGAATATCATCAACAACATCAGGATCAAGGGGCATGGGGGATAGCTTTTCCTCGGGCATAAATCCTACATAACCGTAGCGGATACCGGAAATTCGTCTCACACCGTATCGCTGCCAGAGGGTTCTTACAATGGCTCTGATCACACCGTTCAGCCCCGGACACAGACCGCCGCAGGTCACAATACCCGCATGAACATGTCCCGGATTGAAGAAGATTTTTTCTCTGGGACCTGCCATCTCGAGAGCAAACTCGTGGATATTTTCCTTATCCCGGTTTTCACCGTAGGTCACAGAATGAAGCACATACTGATCTTCATTCACAAAATTGGCAATGCTGTCCCCTTTTATATTGGAAAAGGGCATGGGAGACGGTATTTTACATTCCCCGAGAGATTTAATTCTGAAATCGAAATTGCTGCTCACTTGATCCTCCGTAAACAATTTACTGATAAACTAATTCTATTAAAAAAATCCTGAGTATACAATCATTTATTTACTCCCGGATTTTATCACTGAAAAAAATATTGGTTCCGATTATTGCTAAAAAAATCCTAATATTTATACTTATTATTAAACAAGCACTTAAATCAGGATATAAAATGAATACAAGCTGCCAAGAAATTCTGGACAGACTTCCCGAATACGAGAAAGCTGTCGAAGAACTGAAAGAGACCTTATTAACGAATCTTATTATGCTCAGTGAGATACCGGCGCCCACATTCGAAGAACAGGACAGGAACCGATTCCTGCTCAACAGGTTTACAGAATACAACCTGCAGAACTGTTCCTCAGATGAGAAGGGAAATGCTCTTGGTATTATTCCGGGAAAATCCAGAGACAGTAATATACTTGTTGTAGCTCATCTGGATACAATTTATCCCTCCAATGTGGATCATACGATTACAGTGGAACCGGATAAAGTGATCGGGCCCGGCGTCGGTGATAACGGACTGGGTCTGGCGACTCTGGCGACATTGCCCATAATACTTGAAAAGCTTGGAATTGAATTCGAATCGAATCTTATTCTTATGGGCTCCTCCCGGAGCCTGGGAAACGGAGATATTGAAGGGCTACGCTTCTTTATGGAGAATTTCAAAAACCCGGTTACCGCGGGTATTTGTCTGGAAGGTGTCAAACTGGGACGATTAAGCTATTCTTCCATCGGGATGCTCAGGGGAGAGATCAAGTACGAGGTTCCCGAAGAGTATGACTGGACCCGCTTCAGTTCAGTAGGCGCTATTGTCAATATGAATGAAATGATCAACAAGCTCCTGGAAATTCCCCTTCCCCTGAAACCGAAAACCAGTTTTATATTAGGCTCCATCAGCGGCGGAACTTCCTATAATAAAAATCCAATGAAGGCGTCACTCCGGTTTGAAGTACGTAGTGAATCAGAAGAGATGGTGGAAAATCTGGCGGTCAGGATCCAGTCCCTCGCTGAAGAGATGACCTCCATGACAGGCGCCAATGTGCGCTTTCTTGAAATAGCCAGACGGAAACCGGGAGGAACACAATTTTCACATCCTCTGAATAAAGTCAGCCGGGATATTCTGGAGAACCTGGATGTGACTCCCAGATTGTCACCCAGTACATCCGAACTGTCCGCTTTTATAGACAAAGACATTCCCGCACTCACAATTGGTCTGACTGATGGTGAAAGACTGGGTGAAATTGATGAAATGATAAATATTGAACCCATGAAGAAAGGTATTGCCCAGCTGATAGCTCTTCTTCAGGCCGTTGATAAGGGGTACTGCAGTGAATATAAATAATTGGCTTAAAAACAATACATACCACCATTCCAACTTTGAAGACATTAAAGAGCTGATTGAAGAAAAAGAAAAACAGGGTTTGACCATTTCGCTGTGTATCCCGACTCTCAATGAAGAAAAAACAATCGGTAAAGAAGTAGTGATGTTTAAATCGGAACTGATGAACCGCTACCCTCTTCTGGATGAGATTGCCGTTATCGATTCCGGTTCTGAAGACAAAACTCTTGAAATTGCCGCATCATTCGGAGCCGACACCTATCTGGCATCAGAAATACTTCCTGATCTGGAACCTATGAGAGGGAAAGGTGAAAACCTCTGGAAAGCCATTTATCAGCTGAAGGGGGATATCATTGTCTATATCGATGCGGATATCAAGAATATTCACCCCCGATTTGTTTACGGAATGGTAGGCCCTCTGATCAAAAGACCGGAAGTTAAGTATGTAAAAGCATTCTACGACAGGCCCCTGGCCTTTTCTGACAGCATTAGACCTTCCGGAGGCGGGCGTGTAACCGAAATTCTGACAAGACCCCTGTTCTCATTGTTTTTTCCGGACTTAACCGCTATAATACAGCCGCTTTCAGGAGAATATGCTGTAAGAAGGGAAGTTCTGGAGAGCATCCCCTTTCCCATCGGCTACGGAGTGGAAACCTCCCACCTCCTGGATGTGTATCAGAAATACGGTATGAGCGCATTTGCACAGACGGATCTTGATCAGAGGGTTCACAGAAACCAGACAACCAGAGCCTTGGGGAAGATGTCTTTCGGTATTCTTCAGACCTTTCTCAACAGACTGGTTCAATATGGAATACTGCAGAAATTTGATGAACTGCCTACGGTATTCAGACAGTTTCAGGTGAAAGATGAAATATTTGAAACTGTTGAGTTTAATATTCCCGAAGCAGAAAGACCGCCCATGAACACCATACCGGAATATAAAAAACGTAAACGGGGAAAATAATGAGCGGATCCATAAGTCTGGAGAATCTCAGCTTCGGCTATGAGGAATCAAATCTATTCAAGAACATAAGTATGTCTCTTCCCGGTGGGATTACCACTCTTGTCGGTCAGAACGGAACAGGCAAGAGTACCTTTCTTCTGCTGGCAGGGGGAAGATTATTACCCGCAGAGGGGTCTGTACTGATCAATGGAATGGATTCCAGAGACATCAGGGATGAGGCAGTCAGAAACAGGCTTGTTTCATTTATTTATCAGAATATGGAATTCGAGTCAGATGAGAATGTGGAAGACCTGCTCCATTTTGTATTTGAACAGAGCCAGCAGAGCGGACAGAATCCAGTGGGAGAAATGGTAAAAACCTTCGGGCTGGAAAATGCCCTGGGTAAAAAGTTTCAGGAAAACAGTAAGGGAGATATGCAGAAAATCTGTGTTGCCTTCAGTCTGCTTTACGGGTCTCCCTTCATAATGATGGATGAGCCTGTTTTTGCCCTGGAACACAAATGGAAAGAGACGATTCTTGAATATATCAAGGATTACAGCCGCTCCAGGGATGTGAGTGTCTACTATTCCATTCATGAACTGGATTTATCCACAAAATATTCTGACAATGCTCTGCTTTTCTACAAAGACCACACAATCTGCATGGGTCCTTCTTCCACTGTTCTCCATCGAGATTATCTGGAAGAAGCCTATCAGGTACCGATGGAACTCCTTTACCAGAGAGAGACACTCTTCAGAGATCATCTGGTTAATCCGGCCAATCCGGAATCCCTTTCGGGTCAAAACGTCAAAGTAATAGACTGATTTCTTTTTTTGTGAAAGGAGCCGGCAGGATTATACTGCCGGTCTTTTTTTTCTGTTCATTAAAATACTGAAAGACTGTCCGGTCAGGAAAATAAGAAGTGTTATGACTTTTACCAGATTTCCGTTTTCCCGGTCCATGGATTCCAGATGCAGTATTTTACCCACATCCAGCTGAGAACTTCCAAGGCTGCTCAGATTGGCAAAAAGCATTTTTTCATTGCTTTGAATATAACCAAGGTTTCTGGACTGTACAGCAATACGCTCAGGATCTGAGCTTAAGGACAGTAGATCTTCGTTGAGCTGCTCATTGATGGAACTCAATTCGGAAAGATTTTTTTCTAGAACAGCTTTTCTGCTTTCCATTTCCTGAAGAGCATTCAACCCGGTACTACCCCACAGGAAACTGAATAGAGAGTAAAATAACAAAGCAGTCAGCAAAGGCCAGTAGAAATTTAGTTTATTCATCTTTTTGATTTACGGATATTCTTGAAAAAGCTTAACACCATAAAGGCATAATCTGGTAAAATGCCTTAAAATGTTTGTTAGATTCAACTTTATTAAACGGGTTTCCGATAATTCATTAAAGGTTTATTATTCTGGATACAGGAGCAGTAAATGGCCAGGGAAATAGATAACAATAATATTGAACTTGAAAATTATGGTACATGGGTAAAAAAAGACCTTAATGATACAGCAGTGGAAACTGAAACTGTTTCGATCGAAGAGGAAAACCTTGATGATCTGAACTTTGATGATCTTGATATCAGCGACAATGATACAGATGATGATTTCAGCCTGAATGAAAATCCCCTGGAAACAGGCGA
Source organism: Spirochaetales bacterium (assembly GCA_028532905.1). Taxonomy (GTDB): domain Bacteria; phylum Spirochaetota; class Spirochaetia; order DSM-2461; family DSM-2461; genus Oceanispirochaeta. Next base: position 2,983 of record JAQQAM010000208.1, on the reverse strand, counting down.
GGAGAATGATTTCTCTGATGACTTCATGAATGATCTGAATGAATCGGATGATGAATACGAACTTCCCGATATGGATGACTTTGGTGATGACCTAATCTCACCGGAAGAAGAGGATGAACTCATATCCATGGCTGACGGAAACTGGTCTCCTGAAGAAGATGAAGAACTGGACAATGCTCCCTGGGATGAAGGCGACGAGCAAATGGAACTCGACGATAATGACCTGGAAGCTGCCGAAGATTTTCTGCCCGGGAATTCCATTGAACTGAAAGACAGTCCTGAACTGGAACCTGAGCCTGAAGCTTCTTTGGTTTCAGATGCGGCCCTGTCTCTTGTTGAAAAACAGACAGAACTCCTTTCCAAAATTGAACAGGACCTCTCTTCCATAAAAGAGGAGATTCTTGATATCAGAAAACAGCTTGATCTGAATGAATCCTCTCCCCGCCCAACTGATAAAGATGATTCTCAAAACAGCGGATTCTTTGATGAAGATGACGATGAATCTATTGTCCTGACAGGTGATGAGCTGGATAATATTTTCAATACAGCTGAAATGACTGTTGAAGAAGTTGAAAACACAGAACTTGAACAGGAAGATCCCGGCTTATCCATGCTGTCGGAAGCAGATGATATTCCGAATGATGAGTCCGATGCTTCTGAACCGGAGGATGAACTATCTCTGGATACCGAAGAAATCAGCCTGGATGAAGATCTTTCACTGGACACAGAGGAACTCAGTCTGGATGAAGATCTTTCACTGGATACAGAAGAGCTCAGCCTCGATGAAGACATTTCACTGGACACAGAAGAACTCAGCCTTGACGATGACATATCTCTGGACACAGAAGAACTCAGTCTGGACGATGACATATCTCTGGACACAGAAGAACTCAGTCTGGACGACGATATTTCACTGGATACAGAAGAACTCAGTCTGGATGAAGATCTTTCACTGGATACAGAAGAGCTCAGTCTGGACGACGATATTTCACTGGATACAGAGGAACTCAGTCTGGATGACGATCTTTCACTGGATACCGAAGAGCTCAGACTGGACGACGATCTTTCACTGGATACAGAGGAACTCAGTCTGGATGAAGATCTTTCACTGGATACAGAGGAACTCAGTCTAGACGACGATCTTTCTCTGGATACAGAAGAGCTTAGCCTTGATGAGGACCTCTCTCTGGATACCGAAGAAATCGGTTTGGACGACGATCTATCACCGGATACCGAAGAGCTTAGCCTTGATGAAGACATATCTATGGACACAGAAGAGCTCAGCCTGGACGAAGATATCTCACTGGATACCGAAGAGCTCAGCCTGGACGATGATCTTTTGATCGATGAAGATGAACTGATCCTTGATTTAACCGGCGATGAGGAAGAATCGATGAGTCCCGTTGCTGATCATAGTGAATCAGATCTGGAAGATGAAATTGAAGAAGTCAGTCTGGATGAGTTTGGGTTTGACCTTGATGATTCCGGCAATGAAGAAGAATCCGCTCCTGAAGTGGATCTTGAAATAGATGAAATTGAAGAAGTCTCACTGGATGATCTTGATGATCTTGATTCCTCCCCTGCAGCAGAGCTCAGGGATGAAGAGGATGATGAGGATTTTGATTTCGACCTTACCCTTTCTGATGATCAGGACGAGGAATTTGATGAAGGTGAAATTGTAGATCTTGGTGAAGATCTGAATGATGATTCTGATGAGATTATAGATGATCTTTCCTTAGAATCAGATGTTGATGAACTTGATATGGATCTGGATGAACTTGATATTCCGGAAGCACCGGAAGAAGAGGCTGCCGAGTTATCCAGTCTTGATGATCTTGACGATCTTGATAATCTGGATATTGAGGACATCACTATTTCTGATGATTTTGATGATCTGGAAGAAAGTGCCCCGGATTCCTCAGAAGAAGAAGTTTCCGAACCCTCATCTGTGGACCTGTTGAATCATCTCAGTGAAAAGGATGAACAGGTCATCAGTCTGGATACGTCTGAACTGCCGGAAGTTGATAATTTTGATGATCTTGAAATAGATGACGGATTACCCAATATTACCGAATCTGATGATGAAATAACCCTTGATATTTCTTCCGAACCTGTTTCAGATACCATTGATACAGAAGAACCCGATTCCTTTGAACTCAATGATGAAATGCAGCAGGAACTGGACTCTATAGACTCCATCCTTGACGAAGCGGAATCATCAATGTCTGATGATGAACTCCCCGGTACTGAGGAAATCGATCTGAATTCTCTGGAAGCTCTGGCTATACCTGAAGATGAGCCTGAAGAGCTGAACGAAGAGACAGAAACCATAGAAATAGATCTGGATGATGTACCTGATGATCTGACTGACGGTTTGAATGAGAATTTATCTGCCTCTGAACCAGAAGATGAGGAAGAGGATGATGTCATATCAATCGATCTTCCTGCAGACCTTTCTGAAGAACCCCTGGAAGCAGAGGAGTTAGAATCTGAGGATAATGAAATAGAACTTGAAGAGGCGCCTGAGGAATTTGTATTCAGCAATGAAATTGAAGAACCAGTTGAAGAACACAGTACCCCCGTTGATTCTGCTTCGGTTTCACAGGATAAAAACAGGGAGAATACGATTCAGCCCTCCCCTGACAAGTCTCGTTCATACCTTGAAGAAGCCAACAGCAGTGCCAGCCTGAAAAAGCTTCCGCCGGAGCTGAGGGAAGAAATACGGGAGATTCTCACGTATATGGATCAGCTGCTTGAATCTCTTCCTGAAGAAAAGATTCAGGAGTTTGCCCGCAGCGAACATTTTGAGGTTTACAAAAAGATATTTGAGGAACTTGGAATAACCAGCTGATGGGTTTACTTGACAGAGCCAACGGTTCCCGGGGTCAGACTGATGCCGGGAACGGTATTCTTCAGAAAATCAATTCTCTCGAAACAGGTATTGATTATCCCGTTTCTTTGTTCAGTTTATTAGTGGATGAAC